>JAIXVY010000194.1 GCA_027482505.1 Opitutaceae bacterium
CCGGCCTGGAGCATGATGAGCATCACGCAAAGGTGCGTTTCGGTGTCCTCGCGAGTGAAGGCGTCGTCCTTGCGGAGGAGTTTCACCTTGCCGCCGCTGGCGCGTTCGAGGCGCTGGCGGTAGCCGCTCTCGCGATTCGCGAAGGCGTTCCACGTCTGGCGGAAAATGGCGTCGGTGGGGATGACCCAGAGCACGAGGCCTGTTTGGCGGCCGGTGAAGTGGGTGAACAAAACCTCGAGCGCGGCGCAGCCGAGGAGCGTCTTGCCGCCGCCGGTGGGGACCTTGACGCAGAGGTTGGGGATGGGGCGGCCGAGGCCGTCGGTGCGCGGGATGTAGGTGGGGACGGCGAGCGACTCGTCGGCCTGACGCACAGCGGGGAGCCTGCCTTCGGCGGCGAGGGCATCCCAAGCGAGGGCCGCCCAATCGGGCCCGGCGACGGTCTTTCCCTTTGCCCGCTGGAAGGCGACGTAGTCCTCGGCGTCGGTGCGTTCGGCGGCGAGACGGACGATGATGCGCTCCAGCTTTTGGAGGACGGCCTCCTGATACTCCTTCAGCTTCATGCGCGCGGGGCGGCGGCGCTCTCGCCGAGGATGCGGTGGATGGCGTAGGGCAGCTGGCAAAACTCCACGCCGAAGGCGGAGAGGTCTTTTTGGCTGAGATACTTGGCCGGCGCGAAGACGAGGGAGCGCAGGCCCTCGGGGCGGTTTTTCACGAGGGCCTCGACGCGCGTCTCGGTGAGCACGGCGGCCTCGGAGCGGAGCCAGGCCTGGTCGGGCTGGTAGAGGAGGTGGACACGGTGCGTCTCGGTGGCGCCGATGAAGCCGTCGCCGTCCTTGGTCTGCTTGGCGACGGTGGCGAGGGTGCGGCCGGTGGCGGTGTAGAAAACGTATTTGGCGAGGGCCTCGAAGGCGGGCAGGTCCTTGCCGGTGAGGAGGCCTTCCAGGCTCATCTCGGCGCCGAGGGTGCAGAAGGTGAAGGCGCCGCCGAGGCCGGGGGCGGTCTCCTTCACGCTGCGCTCGCCGGTGACGACGAGTTCACCGTCGTCCACGGTGATCTTCACGTCGTCGTAATCTGCGCCTTCGAGCTGTTTGATGCTCTCGGCTTTTTCGACGAGGGACTCGGCCTTCTTAAGTTTGGTCCAGTTGAGTTTTTCGCGGAGGAGCTCGGTGCGCTGGGTGCCGGTGAAGGGGTAGCCGCGAATGACGCGGCGCACGCGCTCGGCAGTGAGCGTGTCGGCGTAGGCCTCGCACTCGACGAGAATGAAGCGGCGATTGCCGCCGTCCTTTTTGTTCTGCGCGAGGACGGCGTGGGCGGTGGTCCCGGAGCCGGCGAAGGAGTCGAGGACGAGAGCGTCGGGGCCTGCTGAGATTTGAATGACGCGCTCGACCAATTCGTGCGGCTTGGGTGCGTGAATCCCGAGGTCGGATCGCTCTGCGAAGATCTCCATTAGGCGCTTCTTCGATCCCTCCGTGTCACCGACTTCACGCGCGAGCCAAAGGGTGTTTGGAACCAACCCTTTTGGTTCACCTTGAGCGGGTATTACGCGGGGGCGGCCATTTCCATTTTTCGGCCAGTAAATCCGATTTTCGGACTTGAGGCGTTCAAACTCAGGCTCGGTAGCGCCCCAACACCGCCCTTTGGGTGGCTCATGGACGACGCCGGTTGGCGTGGTGATTTTGTAAACTTGGTTCTTTCGGAATCCTTGAGCGGAGAAAGGTATTGTCCCGGAAACTCCCGTTTCTTCGTCGTCCGAAAGCTCCTGAATCGATTCGTTGGGAATCAGGTTTCTGACCAGCCTCCACGAGTCCGCGAGGCAGTTGGAATACACCAGCAGATGATCGATACTTGGAGACAGCGTAGCTCGGTTTTCTCGCGAGGTTCGTTTTTGCCACGCCAGATGGCCTACAAAGCTGTCTTCGCCAAAAATCTCGTCGAGGATGCACTTCGCCCGATGAATTTCGTTGTCGTCGAGTGTGATCCATAAGCTTCCAGCGGGGGCGAGCAACTCATGGAGCAAGCGGAGCCGGGGCCACATCATGCAGGCCCATTTGTCGTGGCGTTCGAGATCGTCGCGCGTCACGCCATCGTCGTTTGGGTTGGCGTGCTTTTTCAGCCACTCCTTCATTAAGGGGCTGCGGACGTTATCGTTGTAGGCCCAGCCCTCGTTGCCGGTGTTGTAGGGTGGGTCGATGAAGATGCAGTCCACCTTGCCGGCGTGGAGGGGGAGGAGGGCCTTGAGGGCGTGGAGGTTGTCGCCGTGGATGACGAGGTTGCCGTCGAGGGCGGGGGCTACGCCCTTGGGCAGGCAGGACTTGTCCTTGTCGGGCACCAACTCGCGGAAGGGGACGGTGAGGTGGTGGGCGTGGACGAAGGCTTTGCCTTTGAAGTCGAGGGAGGGCATCAGGCGGGAGGCGAGAGTAGGGAAACAGGACGCGGCGACTTGTAGAAGTTGTCGATGTTGGGAGAGCGGAAGTCGCACGCGATGACGCGCTCGTCCTTCAGTTTCTTCAACACCGGCGCGCAGTGCTTCAAGGCCATGCCGGCTTCGATGGCGATGCGGATGAGATCGGATTCGTCGCGGACCAAGCCAGCGCGCAGGGCGTGCTCCAAGTCGTCTTCGAAGCCCTGGATCTTGCGGGGTCGAAGTTCGGGCAGTGCGAGAAGCGGCGCATCGGCGGAAACGTCTTCGCGGTCGATGTCGAAGTTGGCTTCGCCGCGGATCGTGTCGTTGCCCCAGGCGACGTCCAAAAACTTCTGAATGCCTCGCGGATGGCCGCTGCCAAAAATTAGCCCGTAGATGTTGCCGCGCGGCTTCTTGATGGAGAAACGGCCGAGAAAATAGTCGCGAGGCGCCAAGGCCCGGAAGTGATCAAAGGCCGCGCGATGGACATCGTAGCTGTCCTCCGGGCGCTCGATTTTCACCTTGATCGAGGCGTGGTCACGGAAGCGGTTCAGCGTGGCGGAAGGCAGGAAGAAAATGAAGTCCGCCCGTGGAAAGGCGACGAGTCTGGCGAAAACCTCGTCGGTGACGTCGTTCACGCCAAAGGGGTCGATAATGAGGAGTTTCGGCAGGTCGGCGTCGCGCAAACGTTGGTGATGGAGTGCGAGCGCCTCCGCGAAGCGCAGACATTTTACAGAGCAGGAGACGCCTGGAATCTGCCACTGTGGAAGGGAGAGCAGGGCCGCGAGCTCGTCGCATTTGCCTTGGTGTGCGTCGGAGAAATGGACGTGGATCGCGACTTTTGACCAGCCGTGCAGACGTCCGCTGACGTGATAGGTCTTTAGCTGGCGAAGAAGCCGAAGGGGCGAGCCAAGCTCGCCTTCGGAATCGTTGCCGGGGCCGCTGAAGAAATCGAAAAGGTGGATTTCCGAGAAGCGGGGTTCGGGCCGCGAGGTGAAGACGGGGATCCAAGCCTCGGCGTAGGATTCAAAGATCGCCAGCTTCGTGAGCGTGGCGGCGTCGTAGGGCTCTTTGTGGAAGCTGTGTTTCCCCATTTCTATGCCAAAGCTAAGTCATGAAACAACTTGGCGCGCAAGAGCGGGGATGGGACGGGGTTTTCGACGGGCTCTGGAAACTCGTCGTAGGTCTGGCCGTCGAGTTCGCGGCCGGTGAGGGACTTTCGCACGCCGCCCCACTGTTTGAAGAAGAAGGGCACGGACGCTTTTTGGCACTGGCGTTGGACGGAGCGCACCCAGCTCTCCTCAAGAGGCCGGGCTCCGGCGCCACTTTCGCCGCCGACAATCACCCAATGAATATCCGCCAAGCTGAAGCGCCCCAGGTTCTCCAGGAGCGGTTCGACGGAGAGAAACGCGACTTTGGGTTTGGCCGCGCGCAAGAGGTCGATGCGCGGGAGCCCATGCTGGCGATTTTCCACGCTCACGCCCCACCAGATGTGGGAAGCGGCGGCGGCGGATTTCAGTTTGGTGCGGAGCAATCGCGACATCCGGTCCGCGCGTTTGGTGAGGATCTGGTAGGTGTGCCAGTTGGCGGCGAGCATCACGCGGCAGACTTGGACAATGTAGTCGTCAGGGACGTCCTCGTGGAAGAGGTCGCTCATGGAGTTGACGAAGATCTTTCGGGGGGAACTCCAGCGGATCGGGTCTCCGAGCTTTTCGGGGACGAGGCGAAGATCGAAGCCGAACTCGAAGGGGTGGTCCTTCACGCCGCGAAAGCGTTCCGCCAGCGTCTCGGCGTAGCAGTGCTTGCAGCCGGGGCTGACCTTGGAGCAGCCGCGAACGGGATTCCACGTGGAGTCGGTCCACTCGATTTTGGAGGAGGCGCTCATTTCGCCCGTAGGATAAAAAAGTCCGAAGCCGAGTAACGAAAGAAACGGTGGGCTCAGACGATTTCCCAGGCGTAGGGATGCGAGCTGAGGAGCTTGTGGCCGGTCTCGGTCAGCCAGGCGACGTCCTCGATGCGGCAGCCGCCGAGGCCGGGGTAGTAGAGGCCCGGCTCGACCGTGACCACGGCGCCGACCTTGAGCGGCTCGTGGACCGGGGCGCTCACGCGAGGAGCCTCGTGGACGGCGAGGCCCAGGCCGTGGCCGGTGCCGTGGAAAAAGCCCACCGCACCCTTGGGCGTCGTCTTGGTCTCATAGCCCCGCGCCTCGAAAACCTTCACGCATTCGCCGTGGACGACGGACGACACGGCTCCGCCGCGCAGGACTTTGCGCGCCGCCTTTTGCGCCGCGGCGACGGCCTCGACGAGCGCGCGCTGCCCGGCGGAGGCGCGGCCTTTCAGGTAGGTGCGCGTCATGTCGCCGTGGTAGCCGGTGGCCGCGTGGCGGGGAAAAATGTCCACGATGATCAGCTCGTTCGGCCGCAGCGGGCCGGTGCCGCGGCAGTGCGGGTCGCAGGCCTGGTCGCCGCCGGCCACGATGGTGTCGAGCGCGAGGCCGCCCGCCTCGAGGCAGGCGATCTCGATGGCGAGGCGCACGCGCTCGGAGGTGAGCGGCTTGCCGTCGAGGACGAGTTTCCGGCCGGAGATTTTCGCGCGGCGGAGCAGGGCCTCGGCGGCGGCGAAGCCGGCGGCGGCGACACGGTTGCCGGCCCGGATGGCGGCGGCCTCGCGGGCGTCCTTGATCTCGCGCTCCGGCAGCACGGCGTCGCGGGCCACGGTGACGTCGAGGCAGCGCTCGCGCAGGCGTTCGAGCAGGCCGGCGGGAAACTCGTCCGGCACCACTAGGGTGCGGATGCGAAGCTTGGCGGCGAGCAGCGCGATGATGTCGGCCGGGCCGGGGCGAACCTCGGGACGGGCCTTGCGGGCCTCGGCCTGGAGCGGCTCGAGCGGGAGGATCTCGTCGAAGGCCGACTCTTTGAGGCCGCGGCCGAACTCGAGGGCGTTGAGCACGGCGATTTTTTTCCCCTGATGCCGCAGCGCGATGAACGGGTCGTGGCACTCGAAGCGGCCGAAGTAGAGCAGATCGCGGCTGGCGTGCGTGTCGGCGTAGAAAAGGAGGGAGGGAGTCGAGGCGGCGGTCATGCGCCCGAAAAAGGCGGAAAAGCGCTGAAAAAGGAAGATGAGTTGTGCGCGGCCGCCGGCTTGCTAGGACCTCGCGCATGAATCCAACCCGCATCACGCGAACTCTTCTGGCCGCGGCTTCGCTGGCCCTGGCCGGCTGCGCGAAGGGAGACGGGGCGGCCGCGGCCGCCGCGCCTCGCGCCGAGACGCGCGTCGCGACCGGCGCGGAGGCCAAGGGGCCGGACGCGTTTTTCCCGCTCACCGTCGGGGGCAAGGCCCTGCGCGTGCAGGTGGTCGTGACCGAGGCGGAGCAGCAGCGCGGGCTGATGGGCCGGCGCGATCTCGGGCCCGACGACGGCATGGTGTTCGTTTACCCGATGCCGCAGCAGATGAGCTTCTGGATGAAAAACACCCCGACGCCGCTCGACATCGGATTCTTCAAGGAAGACGGCACGCTGGGCGAAATCTACCCCATGTATCCCTTCGACGAGACGCCGGTGCGCTCGGTCGGCTCGGACTACACGCTGGCCCTGGAGGTCAACCAGGGCTGGTTCGCCAAACAGGGGCTGAAACCCGGCGCGAAAATCGACTTTGCCCAGCTGGCCGCCGCGTTGCGCGCGCGGGGCTTTCCGCCCGAGCGCTACTCGGTGCGCGCGGCCGAATAACGCCAGAGGCATGCGATTTTGCGCGGGCGAGGCCGGTCGTTGACAGGCCTGGATCGGGGTTTTTCGCTCCCCGGTTCCATGCAACCCCCCAGCCTTAAAACCCTTGGCGCGTTCGCGGCGTTCCTCTCCGCCGGCGCGCTTCTCTCCGCCGACACGATCGAAACCAAAAGCGGCGCCCGTCTCGTCGGCACCGTGAAGGCCGTCAACGGCGGCTCCGTCGTGCTCGACACCGACTACGCCGGCCCCATCACGATCAAGCAGTCCGAGGTCGTGAGAATCGAGACCGAGAAGCCCCTCGTCATCCGCCTCGCCGGCGGCACCACGATGGAAGGCACCGTGACGGCCGGCCGCGACGGCAAGATCACCATCAACGGCAAGGACGGCACCATCAGCACCACCGTCGACAAGGTCGCCACCACCTGGGCCCCCGGCCAGACCGATCCCGCCGTGCTCCAGCTCATGCGCCGCTGGCAATACGAGGCCACCTTCGACATCTCGGGCAAGACGGGCAACAGCGAGCAGCTCGGCTACGGCGGCGGCGCCAAGGCCACCCTCGCCAGTCCCGAGGACACGCTCATTTTCTACAGCGATTTCTCCTACCAGCGCACCAACGGCGTGAAGTCCGAGGATCGCCTCCGCCTCGGCGTCGACTACTCCAGCTACCTGTCGAAGCTCGTCACCTGGTATGCCCGCGACGAAGGCGGCTACGACAACGTGAAGGACATCAGCTTCTACAACGTCGCGGCGGCCGGCTTCGGTTACGACTTCATCAAGAACCTGCCCCAGCAAAAGCTCACGGGCCGCGGCGGTCTTTCGTATCGCTTCGAAGACTACGGTTCGCCCGCCTCCGACGACGTGCGCAGCGCCGGTCTCGACCTCGGCCTGGCCCACCACTACCGCTTCCAGAACGCGGTGATGAACAACTCCGTCACCTACGTGCCGGCCTTCGAGGACTTCTCGAACTTCCGCGCCATCCACGACTCGAACCTCGAGTTCCCGCTCTCCGGCGCGTGGAAGTTCCGCGTGGGCGTGAACAACGACTACACCAGCCAGCCCAGCCCCGGCGTCGAGCGACTCGACACCACCTACTACGGCAAGTTCGTCCTGAACTGGGAGTGAGGCCGCCGCGCCCCCGCGGCGCCGCGTTCCGAAACCGATTGCACGCCCGCCGGCTTCCTCGGCGGGCGTTTTTGTGCCTGCATGCCGCGATGAGCCGCCAGACCGAACGCCGATCCCCCGCCGACGCGCGCCTTTGGCGCGTGGCCGTCTTTGGCGACACGCACGACCGCTTCCCGCCCGGCCTGCCCGCGCGTCTCGCGGCCGCGGACGAGCTCTGGCACCTGGGCGACGTGTGCGATCCGGCCACGCTGGTCGAGTTCGAGCAACTCGGCCGTCCGCTCGCGGTTGTGCGCGGCAACAACGACTGGACCGAGGCCTGGCCGCTCGCCCTTCGCCTGCAACGCCGCGGGCGCGTCTTCCACCTCGAGCATATCGCGCCGCGTCGCGCCCCGCCCGGGGCGGAGTTTGTCCTGAGCGGCCACACCCACGTGCCGGCCGACGAAACGGACGCGGCCGGCGTGCGCTGGCTCAACCCCGGCTGCATCACGCGGCCGCGCGCGCAGGTGCGGAGCTTCGCCTGGCTGGTCATCGCGCCCGACGGCGGGGTCGTCTGGGAGCCGGAGCTTTTATGAACACCGTGCTGGAGCTCCTCGGGCCGATTTTCCTGCTCGTCGCGCTGGGCGCGGCTTTGCAGCGGGGCGGTTTTTTCCGCGCCGGCGCGGTGCCGGGGCTGAACCGCCTTTGCTATTGGGTGACCTTGCCCGCGCTCATCGTGGCCAGCCTCGCGCGCGGCGGCCCCGGGGCCGGCGCGGGCTGGGCCTCGTGGGGCGGGCGCGAGCTGCTGGTGATGGCCGGAGTGACGCTCGTGGTCGCCGCCCTGGGCTGGCTGGCGGCGGGCGCGCTGCGCTTGCCCTGGGGCGAGCGAGGCACGTTCACGCAGGCTTTTTTCCGCGGCAACCTGGCCTTCGTCGGCCTGCCAATTTTGCTCAAGGCCCCCGGCGTCGACGCGGCCGCGCTCATGCTGCTGCTCGCGCCCATGATGGTGCTCTACAACGTCGTGGCGGTGGCGGTGCTGGTGGCGAGCAGGCACGGGCTGGGCTGGGCCACGGTGCGTCCGCTGGCCGGCGAGTGGCTGCGCAATCCCATCATCTGGGCGAGCGCGCTCGGCGGCCTGGCCTACTCGCGTGGCTGGGTGCTGCCCGGCGCGCTGGGCGAGACGATCAATCTGCTCGGCAAGATGGCGGTGCCGCTGGCCCTGGTGACGATAGGAGCGGTGTTGACCGCCTTGCCGACCGGCGCGTGGCGCGCCGCGACCTGGGGCGCGGTGGCGGGCAAGGTGGCGCTTTCCCCGCTGCTGGGCTGGGCCGCGGCCGAGGCACTCGGTATCGTGGGGCCGGACCGGCTCGTGCTGCTCATCGGCCTGGCCTGCCCCACCGCCGTGGCCTCCTACACGATGGCGGGCGAGATGGGCGGCGACGAGGCCCTGGCCGCCCAGACCGTGGTGGCGAGCACCCTGGCCTCTGGACCGGTGCTGGCCTTGATTCTGGCCCTGGGCGCGGGCTGAGCCGTGAGTCGGCGGTTGCCTGCGGGGGAACCGGGCGGCAGTCTGGGGGTCGATTCCAAGCCGACTTATGAAGATATCCCTCGTGCCGGGTATTGTGCTGATGCTCGTCGCTCTCGCCGCCGGCGGGTGCGCCTCGAAGCGTGACGGACGCGTGGTAAACACGCGCCAGCCCGGGCCTGCCCTCGGCACCGCGGTGGGCACGGCGGCCGGCGCGGTGGTGGGCAACGCCGCGGGCGCGGTGGTGGGCGCGGGCGAGGGTTTCGTCGGCGCGAGCGGCACGGCCTTCAACGGCGACCGCCGCGTGGTGCGCTCCTGGCGCACCGAGACGACCGCGGACGGTCGCGTGATCCAGGTCCCGGTCGAAATCGAGGTCGACGAGTATGGCCGGCCGCTTGGCGGCGTCGGCTCCGGCGCCTCCTCGGGTGTCCCCGCCCAGCGCGGTCCGCGCTAGGCCGGCAGCGGATCCGTTTCCCGCTTTGCGCATTTACCCCCGCGCCGCCTTGGACCTCGCTGGTCGCATGTCCGCGACGAACGGTTCTTCTTTTCTGCGAAGCTGCGCGCTTCTGGCCGCGCTCGCGCTCGCGGGCGCGCCCGTGATTCCGGCGGCGCTCGCCGCCGACACCGCGGCCGTCCGGGGCGGCGGCTCGCCCGAGGCGGTGGACGCGCTGCGCGACATCGTGGCGCGGCAGAAGGCCGCCCTCGCCGAGGGCAAGGCCAAGACCGAGGCGATCGATCTGGAGGACGTGCGCCCCAGGCTCCAGCGCGTGATCGACGACTACGAGCGTCTGCTCACGCGTCACCCCGGCTTCGCCGCCGGCTGGGCCGCCTACGGGCTCTTCCTGTGCGATCCGCTGGTGGAGGACCACAAGACCGCGCTCGCCCTGCTGCTCAAGGCCAACGGTCTCGACGGCGAGATCCCGGTGGTGAAAAACCAGATCGGCGTCATCCTCGCCGAGCAGGGAAGGGCGATCGACGCGCTCAACTATTTCCTCGCCGCCGCCGACCTCGCGCCGACCGAGCCGCTTTATCATTTTCAAATCGGCCTGGTGCTTTCCGAGGCGCGCGCCGATTTTCTGAAGACGAAGGCCTGGACGCCCGCCGTGCTTGATCGGACGATGCTGGACGCCTTTGCGCGCGCTCTCTCTCTGGCGCCGGAGCGGACGGATTTCGCCTACCGCGCCGCCGAGTCCTACTACGATCTCGCCGAGCCGCGCTGGGAGGACGCCTATCGCGCCTGGACCCGGCTGGAGGAGCGGCTGGAGGGTCGCCTGGAGACGCAGACGGTGCGTTTGCACCGGGCGCGCACTTTGTGGAAACAAGGCCTCGCGGGCGACGCCCGCGAACTGCTCGCCACGGTGGATGCGTCCGAGCTGGCCGGGCAGCGCGCGAAGCTGGCCGCCGAGTTCGACGCCGACGACGCGGCGGAGAAAGCCGCGCGCGAGCGGCCCGCCGCCCCGGCCTCGTCTCCCGCGCCCGCGCCGGCCGGGGAGGCGAAGGTCGCGTTTCCCGCGCCGGCCGCGCCCGCCAAATAAAAACTGGCGGCGCCGAAGGGCGGGGTCAGTTTGCGCCTTTTCCCTCGCCGCACTCCTTCCGTCCTCCATGTCGCGCTGGCAGCATTTCCTCGACCGCATCGCCCGGCCCTTCGCCGTGCCGCATCTTTTTTCCGCCATCGTGGCGGGGCAGGTGTTTTTCTATCTCGTCTCGCTGCTCGGGCTCTTCGACGAGACGCGGCTCTGGTTCGCGTGGAGCGCGGTGTGGGGCGGCGAATGGTGGCGGGTGCTGACCTTCATGATCGCGCCGCCCTCGGTGCACTGGGTCTGGTTCGCCTTCGCGGTCATGTTCCTGTGGTCGCTGGGCTCGGCGCTGGAGCAGGAGTGGGGCACGGCGCGGCTGAATCTCTTCATCTTGCTGGGCGCGACCTTCACCCTGGCCGCGGCGCTGCTGGCGCCGAATCGCGTGGTGGGCAGCGGCTTCATCGCCGGCTCGGTCTTTCTGGCCTTCGCCTACCTGAACCCGAACCACGTCTTCCACCTCTACTTCATCCTCCCGGTGAAGGCCAAGTGGCTGGCGGCGCTCACCCTCCTTTTCTATACCTACTCGTTCTTCACCGGCGGGCCGGCCGCGCAGGTGGCGGTGCTTGCGGCGTTGGGCAACTGCCTGGTGTTTTTCGGGCCGCAGCTGGTCGCGGATTATCGCGCCGGAAGACGCAACCTCGCCTATCGCGCCAAGCAGACCGAGGCGCGGCGCGAGGAGGTCGCGGCCGGTCCGCGCCATGTGTGCGTGGTGTGCGGCAAAAACAGCGACACGCATCCGCAGGAGGATTTCCGCTACCGCGCCGACGACCGGTGCTACTGCTCCGAGCACGTGCGCGCGTCGCTGGCCGGGCAGGCGACGGAGGGCGGCAAGTGAATCCGAAAAAAGCCCCCGCCGCTACTCCCGCCGGGCCGGGTTTGTCCGCCCTGCCGCCGACCTCGCAACTGGCCACGCTCGAGGCGTGGATGAAATTCGCCGAGGAGGTTTACGAGAAGGGCCGTCTCGCGCTCGGGCAGGTGACGGACAACGCGCACGACGAGGCGCTCTACCTTTTCCTCCGCACGCTGGACTGGCCGCTGGACAGTGACGAATCGGTGCTGAAAAAGCCGCTCGCGCCGGCCCAGCGCATCGCCCTGCGCGAGGTGTTGCACGCCCGCGCGGTGAAGCGCGTGCCGGCGGCGTATCTGACCAAGGAAGCCTTTCTGGGCGGCCTGCGTTTCCACGTGGACGAGCGGGTGATCATCCCGCGCAGCTACTTTGTGGAGCTGATCCCGCATCTGGCCGAGCTCCTGCCCGAGGACGCGGAGGTGCGTCGCGCGGTCGACGTCTGCACCGGCTCGGGCTGCCTCGCCATCCTGCTCGCGGAGCATTATCCCGAGGCTCGCGTGGACGGTCTTGATCTCTCGCCCGCCGCGCTCGAGGTGGCGGCGATCAACGTGAAGGCGCACGCGGCGGACGGCGGCCCGGGCCGTCGCGTGAAGCTGCATCGGAGCGACGTGTTCGACGCGCTGCCGCCGCCGGCGCGCGCCGAGGACGGCTACGACCTCATCATCAGTAATCCGCCCTACGAGCCGAGCGCGCACGTGGACAAGCAGGACCCCGAGTTCGCGGCCGAGCCGCGCATGGCCCACGACGGCGGCGCGGACGGCCTCGTCATCGTGCGCAAGCTGCTGCGCCAGGCGCGCGAGCGCATCGCGCCGCACGGCGTGGTGGCGATCGAGATCGGCGGCTTGCGCAAGGCGGTGAACCGCGAGTTCGCCGCGCTGGAGCCGATGTGGCTGACGACCGAGGACGGCAGCGACTGCGTGTTTTTCGTCCGCGCGGAGAAACTGCGCGGCTGGACGGGCTGAAAATCCGCGTGGGGCCGGCGACGATTTCCGGCTCCGCGGGAAATCAGCGCGACACCTGGTAGAGCGCGTAGCCGGCGAGCAGGTTGGGCCAGAAGCGGCAGGGCGTTTTCCAGTCGCCCCGCAGGTGGGCGCGCCGGGCGATGCGGTAGCCGGCGGAGGCGCAAAAGGCCTCGAAATCGGCGAGCGTGGCCGGGTTGGCCGGCCGGCTCTCGTGCCACGGCGCGGGGTAGACCGGGTTCTGCGGCTTGCGCCCGCGGAGCAGGGCGGCGTGGCGGTTTTTCCAGTAGCCGTGGTTGGCGAAGCCGACGGTGACGGCGCGGCCCACGCGCAGGGCCTCGGCGATGACGGCGGCGGGGTCGGGCACCTCCTCGAGCGTGCGCGAGCAGATCACGTGGTCGAAGTGGTTTTCCGGCAGGGCGCGCATGTAGCCGAGCATGTCGCCCTGGTAGGCGGAGACGCCGCGGCGCACGCAGGCGGTGATCTTGTTGAAATCCAGGTCCACGCCGAAGGCGCGGGCCTTGCGGGTCTGGGCGAGAAACTCGAGCAGCACGCCTCGGCCGCAGCCCAGGTCGAGCACGCGCGACTCCGGCTCGATCCAGTCGGCGAGGATCTGCATGTCGACGGTGCGCTTGGCGGCGGGGGCGGACATTGGAGCGTGGAGCAGGGAGCTAGGAGCGGGGAGCGGCGCGGAAGGCGTGGAGCGGACGAAATGAGGCCGCGCCGCGCCGCTGGCAAGGGCGCGAACAATCCGGCCTCGGGCGGCGCCGCCCGCTCAGAGCAGGTCGGCGGCGAGCTCGGCGAGGCGGCTGCGTTCTCCCTTGGTCAGCTTCACGTGCGCGGCGAGCGACTGGCCCTTCATGCGGTCGTGGCAGTAGACGAGTCCGTTGCTGCGCGAGTCGACGTAGGGATTGTCGATCTGGGCGGGGTCGCCGATGAGGACGATTTTGGAGCCTTCGCTGATGCGGGTGATGACGGTCTTCACCTCGTGGGGCGTGAGCTGCTGGGCCTCGTCGAGGATGAAGAAGCGGCGGGCGATGGAGCGGCCGCGGATGAAGGCGAGGGCCTCGATCTCCACGAGCCCGCTTTTGATCAGGCGCTCGTAGGGCTTCATCGGCGCGTTGGGGCCGGAGCTGGCGGGCAGGGGCGCGTTGCCGCCGGAGATGGCGGCCTGGGACATGGCGAGGGCCGAGGCGCTCTTGTGCTTTTTCTTGGAGACTTTTTTCGCCGCGAACTGAGGTTCCTTGGGCGGCTTGGAGGGGATGAGCACCTCGAGGGCGTCGAAGTAGGGCTGGAGCCAGGGCTTCATCTTTTCCTCCATGGTGCCGGGGAGGAAGCCGATGTCCTTGCCGAGGGCGAAGACGGGGCGGGAGATGGAGACGCCGTCGTAATGCGACTTGTCGTCGTGCGTCTGGTGGAGCGCGCAGCCGATGGAGAGGAGAGTCTTGCCCGTGCCGGCCTTGCCGAAGCAGGTGATGAGCGTGATCGAGTCGTCGAGCAGCGCGTCCATGAAGAACTGCTGCTCAAGGTTGCGACCGCGGATGGGGATGCCGCCGGGGGCCTTCACCCAATCGGGAATGTTCAGGCGGCACACGCGGCCCTCGCCGTAGTAGCGGGCGGGCATGGTTTTCCCCTCGGTGGAGCGGAGGAGGACGTATTCGTTGAGCGTGAGGGTCTTGGCGGTCTCGTCCTCGAGGGTGAACTCGCCCTCGGAGGCGAAGCGCTGGAGCTCGTAGATGGTGACCTCGATCTCGCGGTAGTCGCCCTCGTCGTCGACCTCGGCGACCTTGTCGTTGAGGTAGTCCTGGGCCTCGAGGCCGACGGCGCGGGCCTTGAGGGCGACGTTGACGTCCTTGGTGACGAGGATGGTCGGCGGCGGGTAGCAGGACTTCACGTAGAGGGCCGCGGCGATGATGCGGTTGTCCTTCTTGGCGAGGTCGGGGAGAATGGCGCGAAATGCCACCATCTGCGGCGTGTCGCGCAGGGAGGGGTCGGCGAGCCAGGGGTTGATGATGACGGAGAGGGTGCCGCCGTTCTCGAGCTTCACGCCCTCGTGCATGGAGCGCGAGTCGGGCAGGAGCTCGGAGAGGATGCGGTGCACGCGGCGGGCGTTGCGGCCGCGCTCGGTGGATTGCTCCGTTTTGATGGCGTCGAGCTCCTCCAGAACCTCGACGGGGATGGCGAGGTTGTTGTCCTCGAACTTGAAGATCGATTGGGGATCGTGGAGGAGGACGTTCGTATCCAGGACGAAGGTCTTGGCCTTCGCGGACACCTTGAGCCGAGGTTTCAGACCGACCGGACCGGTGGTGGTTTCCATTAGGTGGTGGATAACATGTGAACAACTGTCCTGCGCGCGAGCGAATGTCGATGCTGGATTGCGGGGAAGGGGAGAAGCACGCGCGAAAGTTTCCGCGGCGTTGCAAAGCCCGTGCCAGCGGGGCGGCGGCCCGGCGCCGGGCCGCGGTTCACGCGCCGCGTCCGGCGGTCGGGCGGGGTTTGGCCGGAGGCGGGGTCCAGAGCCGGATCAGCAGCTCGGCCAGGTTGCGCATGCTGGTGCGGGCCAGGCCCTCGCGCCGCGCCGCGCCGCGAAACGGCTCCGTGACACCCGCGCGCTCGACGTAGTAGCGCCAGAGCTCGCCCTCGAGGGAAAAGGCCGCCGCGTGGGGATCGCCCGCTCGCGCGGCTTCGCGCCGCACCACGCCCTCCCAGTGCCGGCGTTCGTCGGGCTGGGCCAGCAGGTAGTCGTAGACCATCTGTTCATTGCGGTTGAGACTCATGGAAAAGGAGGACCGAGCATAACGGAGCGGACGGCGGGACGATGTCGAGGCGGCTTCGGCGCCCGTGGCCGGGCAAACCACGATACGCGCCGCGCCCTCCTCAAGTTTTGCTCCGCTTTGGGCGGACTCCCTGCTAGGCGTTGCCCATGTCGAAACTCAAAGAGCAAGCCCCGGCCATCGTTGTCACCGCGCTCGTCATGGGCGTTCTTCTCGGCGGTTACGCTTACTATGTGAACGCCAAGGTGCTCCCCGCGCAGCGCCGCGCGATGGAGGAGATGCGCCTCGCCCACGAGGCCGCGCTCGAGCGCAGCGCCGCCGAGACGCGCAAGGAAATCGCCGCGGTCAACCAGATGCTCAAGGACGCCATCGCCACCCGCGCCGGCGGCATGTTCCAGACCGAGGAGGAGGCCAAGGCCGCCGAGGCCGCCAAGGTCGCCCAGCTCGCCGAGGCCGTCGCCCAGAAGCTCCAGCCCTATAACCCCCTGCCCAAGACGCCGGAGGAGGCCGAGCAGATGCAAAACGCCCAGATCGACAAGGTCTCCGGCCGCCTCGCCGACCGCATCCAGCCCATCCTCGGCCAGATCGCCTCCGACCAGAACCTCACCCGCGAATCGCTCGACCGCTACGCCGCCCAGATCTCCCGCGAGGTCTCCTCCGTGCTCGGCGGCGAGATGGCGCGCAACGAGCGCCTCGGCTCCCAAGTGCAGCTCACCCAGAGCCTGGCCCAGGAGTCCATGGCCCTCTCCTCCGAGCTCACCGCCCTCTATCTCAGCTCGATCAAGGACCAGGGCGTGCTCAACCGCCTCCTCCTTCTGCCCGCCAACATCGTGCGCGACGCCTCGAACTTCTCGCTTCTGAATAACGACGAGCGCCGGGCCAAGGAGGCCGAGCTCACCAAGCGCATGCGCGACCTGCAGACCCGGTTGGACTCCGCCAGGACCGCCACCGACGCCACCGTGGGGAACGCCCCGACGGGCTCCGCGGAAGCCGCCCCCGCGCAGCTGGTGGTCGAGCCCGCCGGGACCGCCTCCGGCGCGGCTCCCGTCCCCGCTCCCGTGCGTTTCGCCCCCACCCGCCCGTCCTCCGGGTCGTGAAAATCGCCATTCGGCGGGCCCGCAAACTTTCAGCGAAACGGCCGGAAAAGCCCGGCGACCCGGCCGGGAAACCCGTGTAGTGACAATTTCGTTACGCAGGTTTCAGAGGGGAAACGGCACCGCGAATTCCCCCATGCTTTTGGCAACGAAAAAACGCGAAAACTTATGCGCCAAAGCGCGGTGAATAACTTGTCGAGAACTTGCCCTTGAAAGGGTTCGACGGGTCCCCGTTACTCCGCCTCCGTTTCTTATCCCGGCCCCTGCCGGCAGGCTCTTTCCCACACCCCTCCAGCGCTTCGCCCTTCGCTCATCGTCGAGAGACTTTATATGTCGCATGTCCGTAAAGACTTGCGACCCGGCCCCTCCGGCCTCCGCCGGATGCCGCCTTCCCCCCTTTCTCTCCCTGATGCGTCTTGGCCCGAGGCTCCGGATGGAGCGTGATGAAAAAGCTTACTGCCAGTCGGCTGTGAATAAGCCCATCCGCCCCTTCCGTCACGTCCTCCATGCCCGTCGCCGCCTCCAGCACCACCAATCTCTGGGAATCCGCCAAATCCGATTTGCGCGGACTCTTCCCCGAAGACGTGTTCAAGCTTTGGTTCGACCCCGTGGTGTGTTTGGAAGCCTCCCCCGACCAGCTCGTGCTGGGCGTCCCGAACGACTTCGCCGCGATCTGGATCCATGACAACTACATGGATCTGATCGTCCAGCGCCTCCGCCTCACCGCCGGGCGCGAGGTCAAGGTCGTGCTGCGCAAGGCCGAGACCGCCGCCTCGGCCGCTGTCGGTGCCTCTCCCGCCGCCGAGCCTGCCCGCTCCCGCACCAATCCCGCCACCCCGCGCCGCGCCACCCGCCCGACCGAGGAGCGCGTTCGCCACGCCGCCCTTTCGCCGCGCAACACTTTCGAGAACTTCGTCGTCGGCTCCAACAACCAGATGGCCGCCGCCGCGGCGCGCGCCGTCGCCGACGCCCCCGGCCAGTCCTACAATCCCCTCTTCCTTTACGGCGACACCGGCCTCGGCAAAACCCACCTGATGCATGCCATCGGGCACGCCATCCTGGCCCGCCGCCCCGACGCCCGCATCGCCTACCTCTCGGCCGAGACCTTCACCAACGACTTCATCCAGGCGATTCAAGAGAACGCCCTCACGAAGTTCCGCCAGCGCTACCGCCACGTCGACGTTCTCCTCATCGACGACATCCAGTTCCTCGCCGGCAAGGAGCGCTCCCAGGAGGAGTTCTTCCACACCTTCAACGACCTCCACGGCGCCGGGAAGCAGATCGTGCTCTCCAGCGATCGCCGCGCCTCCGAGATCGAAAAACTCGAGGCCCGCCTCGTGTCGCGCTTCGAGTGGGGCCTCCCGGCCGACATTCAGCCGGCCGATTTCGAGACCCGCCTCGCCATCCTGCGCACCAAGGCCGCCGCCATGAAGTGCGAACTGCCCGCGCCGGTCGCCGCCTTCATCGCTCAGCACATCTCGCGCAACATCCGCCGCCTTGAGGGCGCCCTCATCAAGGTCGTCTCCTACGCCCAGCTCAGCGGAAAGCCCATCGACCTGCCCGCCGCCGAGATGCTCCTCAAGGACGTCCTGATGGAGCAGGCCCAGAACCAGCTCACCATCGAGGGCATCCAGAAACGCGTGGCCGACCACTTCCAGATCCGGCACAGCGACATGACCAGCAAGCGCCGGCCCAACAACATCGCCATCCCCCGCCAGATCGCGATGTATCTCACGCGCAATCTCATCCCGAAGCGCTCTCTCCAGGAGATCGGCGACGCCTTCGGCGGCCGCGACCACGGCACCGTCATCCACGCCTGCAAGGCCGTGGACAACATGCTCGCCCACGACTCCCAGATGCGCGGCCAGATCGAGTTCCTCCGCGCGCAGCTCAGCCGCTGAGCGTCGCCCCGCCTGTCCGCGGCGGATGTTTCGCCCACGCCTCGCCCCAGAAATCCCCGGCCGCCGCGCCGGGGATTTTGTTTTTCCCGCGCCGCGGCGGTCCCTTGCCAAGCCCGCCCGCGCCGCCTAGTTTTCACGCCTCTTTTTTCCCATGTCCCTCACGCCCGAACAAAAAGCCGCTGTTTCCTCCTGGATCGTCGCCGGCGACAATCTCTCCGCCGTCCAGAAAAAGCTCCGCGACCAGTTCCAAGTGTCGATGACCTACATGGACGTCCGCTTCCTCGTGGACGATCTCAACCTCACCCTGAAGGACCCCACGCCCAAGGCCGACGTCAGCGACGTCACCAAGGCCAAGGTCCCGCCCGCGGCCAAACCCGCCGCGGCCGCCGCCCCGGAAAAGAAGGGCCTGCTCGACAAGGCCAAGGAAAAGCTCGGCCTTGGCGCGAAGGACGCCGCCGCGCCCGGCGAGGAGGATCTGCCCGCCGAGGAGGAAGAGCTTCCGCCCGTCGGCGGCGTCACCGTGGACGTCGACGGCATCACCCTCATCCCCGGCGCGATCGCGAGCGGCAAGGTCACCTTCAGCGACGGCGTCACCGGCAAGTGGATCGTCGACAACCAAGGCCGCCCCGGTTTCACCGAGATCAGCCAGCCTGGCTACCGTCCCAGCCGCGAGGACGCCGAGGCCTTCATGCAGGAGCTCGACGCCGCCCTGCGCCAAAAGGGCTTCTGAGCGAGCTTTAGCCGCCTCCGCCGCGCAACTTGTCTAGCATTTCGCGCTCGAAGACCTCGTAGACTAGCGCGCGGCGGTTCATGTAGACGCACTCGATCACCTTGCCCGGGTGGTAGCGGAAAATGATCCGGTAGGGGCCGACGCGCAGGCGATGGAAGCCATCCAGTTCTTCGCCGAGTGCCTTGATCTCCCCTTGCTCATTTTTGAGCCGTCCCAGCGCTTGTTTCGTCGCGCGTCGATGAGCCATCCCAATAATGGCGAGATAGTCCTTAACCTGCTGTTCGACGCGAACGGTGTAACTCATGTGTTTTGAGCCTACGCGGAATCTTGAGCGAGCAGATCAGTCCGGAATCTCGTCCAAGTCATAGTAAGTGCCCTTGCCGTCGCGCGCGTCCCGGATCGCCTGCATCGCTTTTGGGTCCGCCAGTATTTCCATCGTCTCCAGCAGCCCGCTGAGCTGCTCCGCACCGAGCACATAGGCCACGGTTTTATCGTGCCGTGTAATCGTTGCCATCCGCCCGCTTTCTGCCGTTCGCACGAGCTGAGCCATACTCTTTTGGGCCTCTTTTACACTGTATACCGTTTTCATGGGAAAAGGCATACTTTTCCCGTGAACCCAAGGCAAGGCCGCGATCACCCGTTTGCCGGCTATGCCGGCCGCCAAGCTTCCATCAGCTTCCAGACGAATCCGCTGCGGAGGTTCTCCGCCATCAGCAACGTGATGCCCTGATCGATGCCGATCACGTCGCTGCCCACCCATCCCGTGTGCGGGTTGAAGGCGTCGGCGAAGCCGTAGGGGCCGTAGATTTTTTCGCCCCAGCGCGCGTGCATCTCGCGCAGCGCCGCCGTGCAATCCGCCGGCGTGAAGGGCAGCGAGCCCGCCGCCGCGCAGGGCACCACCGTGCCGTCGATGCGCGGATCGACCTCGCCGGGCCTGATCGGCGGGCCCCCCCAGTCGAGATAGCCCGCCGCTCCGTCGGAGGACGTTAGGCCCCACACGTTTTCGCCGTAGAAGGGGAAGCCCGCGGCGAGGTCCTTGCAGAATTGCTTTTGCGCGCGCGTGGCCGCGCAGGCTTGGGCGAAAAAATTCACGCCGCTCACCTCGTCCTTGTAGCCGCGCCAATCGAGCCAGGCCTGCGGAAACTGGTGCACGAAAAGCGGCGGGTGGTGCAGGAAACGCTCGCCCGCGTAGTCGACGAAGGGCGTCCGGCGCCACGCGCTCCAGGTCGCGACGGGCACGGGCTTGGTGGCGTCGTGACTCGCGAACCAAGTCATCGCGTAGTGCTCGGAAAACTGGTCCCAGCTCCAGGGCATTTTCCCGCCCTCGGGTTTCCAGCCGTGGCTGATGCGCCGCTCGGCGTCGAGCAGCCAGGGCCAGTCGACGCGCGCCTCGACGGCCTGGGCCAGCTCGGCGACCGCGCCGCCGAAATAGACGCCGGCCGAAAGCGCGCCGAAGAGCAGGAGCCCGGTGTCTATGCTCGAGGCCTCGCAATCCCAGCCGCGCTGGGCGGCGCGGGTGTCGAGGAAGTGGTAGAAAAAGCCGTGCTCATGGGCGGCGTCGCGCCAGAGGGTGCGCAGCACGCGCTCGGCGCAGGCGCGGCACTCGGCGCGCGATTCCCAGCCGCGCTCGGCGCCGATCACCAGCGCGGTCAGGCCGAAGCCGGTGGCGGCGACGCTGGCCATATCGCCGGGCCTGGAGGCGTCGGCCTTGGCGCGGTCGGGGACGAGCCCGGTGTGCGGATGCGCGGTGTCGAAGAAGTAGCGAAAGGCGCGCCGCGAGAGGTCGTCGAGAAAAGCGTCGTCGGTCATGGGGCTTAGAGGGATTTACCGCAGATTTCGCAGATGAACGCAGATATAAAACCGGTTTGGTTATCTGCGCACATCTGCGCCATCTGCGGTTGAGATAATTTATCCGAGCAAGGCCTTGAGACCGGCCTCGTCGAGGATGGCGACGCCGAGGGCGCGGGCCTTTTCAAGTTTCGATCCGGCCTCCTCGCCGGCGACGACGTAGTGGGTTTTTCCCGACACGCCGCCGCTCACCTTGCCGCCGGCGGCCTCGATCAGGGCCTTGGCCTCGTCGCGCGAGAGCGTGGGCAGGGTGCCGGTGAGCACGAAGGTTTTTCCCGCCAGCGCGCCCTGCGCGGCGGCGGTGGCGAGGCGCGCGGCCCTGGGCGCGATGCCGAGCTCGGCGAGGCGCGCCAGCGCGCGGCGGCCGCGCTCGCTCGCGAAGAAGTTCACCACGTTGCGCGCCGCCTCGTAGCCGATCTTGTCCGCGCCGGCCGTGCGCTCGCGGATCGTCTCCAGCTCGGCGAGTTCGCCGGCGAGGGCGGCGTGGCGGGCGACGCGCTCGGCGCGCTCGGCCTCGTCCTTGGGCGGGTTGAGCCGCGAGCGCGGGCTGATGCGCGCCATCTCGTCCATCACGTCGGCGAGGCGGGCGAGGCGCGGGAGCAGTTCCGAGGAGGCGACGGCCTCGAGCGTGCCGTGCGCGGCGGCGATGTCCTGCGCGGTGGTGGAGCCGACGTCGCGGATTTGCAGCGCCATGAGCCAGCGGTCGAGCGGAAGGGAGCGCGCGCGGACGATGGCCTCGACGATCTTGGTGGCGTTTTTCACCCCGAGGATGCGCGGCGCCTCGGGCGTGCCGAGGTTGAGCGCGCCGAGCGGCTCGGCCTGGAGCGCGAAGAGGTCGAAGAGCTCGCGCACCTGGCCGGTGCGGACGAGCGCCTCGGCGACCACGCCGCCCAGGCTTTCGAGATCGAGGACCTTGCGGTCGGCGACGTAGTCGAGCCGGGTGACGAGTTGCGCGGGGCAGTCGGCGTTGGGGCAGCGGATGGCGACCTCGCCCTCGACACGAACAACGGGCGTCGCGCAGACCGGGCAGGCGGCGGGGAAAACGTAGGGCGCGCACTCGGGCGGGCGTTTGGCGACGTTGACCGCGACGACCACCGGTATGATTTCGCCGGCCTTCTCGACGGTGACGAGGTCGCCCACGCGGATGTCCTTGCGCGCGATCTCGTCGGCGTTGTGCAACGTGGCGCGCGCCACCGTGGTGCCGGCGAGCTGCACGGGTTCGAGCTCGGCCACAGGCGTGAGCACTCCCGTGCGGCCGACCTGGATGGTGATGTCGCGCAGGCGCGTCTCGGACTGCTCCGGGGCGAACTTGTAGGCGCAGGCCCAGCGCGGGGAGAGTTTGCGGCCGCTCTGGCCTTCGCCGCGATAGCCGGCGCGGGCCTGGAGGGCGAAGTCGTCGAGTTTCACCACCGCGCCGTCGGTGGCGTAGGGCAGGGTGGAGCGCACGGCGTCGAGCTCGCGGATGGCGGCGACGACAGCCTCGACGCCGACGACCGGGCGGCGCTGCTCGAGCACGGGCAGACCCCAGGCGGCGAGTTGCTCGTGCCAGGCTTGCTGCGAGGCGATGGCGAGAGCGGGTTCGCAGGCGCCGCGGCCGTAGAGCACGATCTCAAGGCGGCGCGAGGCGACGAGCGCGGGGTCGAGGAGCTTGAGCGTGCCGGCGGCGAGATTGCGCGGGTTGGCGTAGGGCTCGTGGCCGGCCTCTTCCTCGGCGGCGTTGATGCGGGCGAACTCGTCGAAGCGGAGGAAGACCTCGCCGCGGATTTCGATCAGGTCGGGAAAATCGGGCGCCGTCTCGGCCGCGGCGGCGAAGAGATCGTCCGCGGGCGCGGCCGATTTGACGGGCGCGGGCGGGCGCTTCAGCTCGTGGGGAAGATTGGCGATGGTTTTGACGTTGGGCGTCACGTCGTCGCCCTCCTCGCCGTCGCCGCGCGTGACGGCGCGGACGAGTTTTCCTTTTTCGTAGGTGAGCGAGATGGAGGCGCCGTCGATCTTGGGCTCGACGGAGTAGGCGAGTTGCTCCTTGCCGAAGAGGCGGGCCAGGCGCGCGCAGAAGTCGCGCAGCTCGGTCTCGTCGTAGGTGTTGTCGAGCGTGGTCATCGCCTGGCGATGTTTCACGCGGACGAAGCCCTCGCTGCGGTCGTCGCCGACGCGCCTGGTGGGGGAGGCGAGGCCGAGGGCGAGCGTCTCCTCGGGATGGGCGGCCTCCAGGTCGGCGAGCTCGCGCTTCAGCTTGTCGTAGTCGAAGTCGGTGATGAGCGGCCGGGCCTCGCGGTAGTAGCGCTCATCGTGGGCGGCGATTTCGGCGCGGAGGGCGGCGATGCGGGCGGAGACTTCTGCTGGGGTCATGCGGCGGAGGCGGGTTTGGTCGGGGCGGCGACCATGGGGGAGGCCGATTTCGGCCGGCGGAGGCGCAGCGGCGTTTCCAGAAGGCGGCGATAGCGCGGCCAGAAAACGTAGAGCGACACCGCGGTGAGCGCGCCGGCCGTGTCGGCCACCCAGTCGGCGAACTCCACCGACCGGCCCGGCGTGAAGCTTTGCCGGAATTCGTCGGTTATGCCGAAAAGGGACACGAGCAGGATTGCGTAGCGAAAGCGTCTCACGCCCGGGCAGCGTGCCACCAGCGTGGCGAGCAGGCCGAAGATCGTGAAGTGCGCCAGCTTGTCGATATTCACCACCGGCGGGCCCGCGACATGGCTTTGGCCCGACGCCACCACGATCATTCCGGCCAAGGCCAAGGGATAGGCCCAGCACCAGCCCGAAGGGGATGGCGGCGATGGCTGGGCTGAAACGGGCGGACGCATCCGGTCAACGTGGCAGGCCTCGCGCCGCCCGACAACGGCGCAACTGCGGATTTTTCACCTCCATCGTGTCGGGCTCGCTCCCGTGAGCCATCCATGAAAACGCGCCCTCCTTCTCTGGCGCGTTGCCAAGAGGCGGCGAAGTCCATTGGATGGCTTTACCCCACCCCTTCCGCGATGCGCGTCTATCTACTCGGTTTGTCCGCGACCGGCCTGCTGTGTCTCGCCCCGGCGGTTCGCGCCGCCTTGGATGCCAACTCCGACCAGATGAGCGACGTCTGGCAGGCGCGCTTTTCCGCGCAGACGCTCTCGGCCGCGGCCGACACCGACGGCGACGGCTTCACCAATCTTCAGGAGAGCCTACTCGGCACCGATCCCCGCGACGCGGCCTCGCGCCTCGCCCCCGGCGTCACGGCGCGCGCCGGCGGCGGCGTGGAGCTGGCCTGGCCTTCCCAGCGCGACAAGCGCTACCAACTCGAATCCAGCGCCGATCTGGTCAACTGGTCCCCGGTGCGCGCCATCGTCGGCGACGGCTCCGCCCGTCGCGAGGGCGTGGACGCCGCCGGCCCGCGCACCTTCGTGCGTGTGCGCGCCGAGGACATCGACACCGACGGCGACGGCCTCGCCGACTGGGAGGAACGCGTGTCCGGCTTCGATCCCGCGCGCGTTTTCAGCGAGGGTCTGGGCAGCAATCCGACCACGCCCACGACCAGCAATCCGCGCATCACCGACTTCGAGCGCGCGCGCACGCTGCTCTCCGCCACCACCCAGACCGTGACCGTCGCCGCGGCCGACCCCGCGATGGCGGAAAACTGGCCCGATCCCGGCGTGGTCGTGGTGCGGCGCAGCGGCAGGCTCGATCCGCTCACCGTCCAGCTCGCGCTCGGCGGCACCGCCACTTCCGGCGTCGACTTCGCCGCGCCCGCCTTCCTTTCCGTCACGATTCCCTTCGGCGCCGACGAGGCCTCTTTCTCGCTCACTCCGCTCGCCGATGCCGTCGCCGAGAACGAGGAGACCGTCACCGTCACCGCTTTGTCCGGTGCGGGCTACACCTTGGGCGCGGCGACATCCGCCACCCTGCGCATCGCCGACGCCTCGGACGGCCGGCCCTCGGAAAAAGCCGCCGCGCGGTTTCTCGCCCAGGCCGCCTTCGGCCCATCTCCCGCCGAGACCGCGCGGGTGCGCGACCTCGGGTTCGCCGGCTGGCTCGACGCCCAGTTCACCCGGCCGGTCAACCTGCACCTGCCCATAGTCCAGGCTTGGCAGACCGAATTGGGCGGCGTCACGAACTCGCCCGTGGTGAGCAACGAGCACCGCATCGAGGCCTGGTGGCGCCAGGCCATGCGCTCCGATGCCAGCTCCGATCCGTTGCGCCAAAGGGCGGCCTTCGCCCTGAGCCAGATCTTTGTCATCTCCGACCGCATGTCGTCCCTCAACGACGACCAGCGCGGCATGACGAGCTATCAGGACACTCTTCTCGCGAACGCCTTCGGCACCTACCGCGATCTGCTCGAGGCGGTGACGCGCCACCCCTGGATGGGCCTTTACCTTAGCGCTCTGCGCAACCGGAAGGCCGATCCCGCGCTAAACCGCTTCCCCGACGAGAACTACGCCCGCGAGGTCATGCAGCTTTTCTCGCTCGGGCTCTGGCTCCTCAACCCCGACGGCAGCCTCAAGCTCTCCAGCGGCTCCGACCTCGACCCCGAGGGCCTTGTCGTTCCCGCCGGCCAGCCCATCCCGACCTACGGCGAGGATCAGATCGGGGTGCTGGCGCGCGTTTTCACCGGCCTGAGCTACTCCGCCCGCTTCACCTCCTCGACGAATCTGACCGAAATCCCGACCACGCGCTTCAGCGACAGTTTCAACATTCCCTGGCGTCTCATGCGCATGTGGGACTCCGAGCACGACTTGGCGGCCAAGACGCTCTTCATGCCCGGTCACGGCACGCTCAACCTGCCCGCCCGCGTCGCCAGCTCGCCCGACACCGGCGTCTCCGGCGACGCCGACCTGGATGCCGCGCTCGATTTCCTCGCCGCGCATCCGAACGTCGGCCCCTTCATCGGTCGCCAGCTCATCCAGCGTCTCGTCACCTCCAATCCCACCCCCGCCTACGTCGCCCGCGTCTCGGCCGTTTTCGCCAACAACGGCGCCGGCGTGCGCGGCGATCTGCGCGCGGTGCTTCGCGCCGTCCTGCTCGACCCCGAGGCGCGCGACCCCGCCCGGGCGGCCGCGCCTGGACACGGCCTCGTGCGCGAGCCTTACACCCGCTACGTCGCCCTCGCCCGCGCCCTCGGCGCCGCGCCCGGCCCCGCCGGCGGCGGTCGCTACCGCGGCTTCGGCGGCGTGGACGCGGATTTTCTCCAGCGTCCGCTCAGCGCCCCGAGCGTGTTCAACTTCTACTCGCCCTTCCATCAGCCGCCCGGCCCCGCCGGCGACTCCGGCCTGGTCGCCCCCGAGCTCCAGATCGTCAACAGCGTGACCGCCATCACCGGTCCCAACCGCGTGTCCAGCGCGCTTTCCGTGACCGGTTCCACCAGCCTCACCCGGTTCAACTCCACCAGCTATTCCGACGACGTCGCCACCACTGGCGTCGACGAGTCGGAATACAACACCCGCGCCGACGAGGCGACCTGGCTGCCCCTCGCCTACGGAGATCCCGATGCGCTCACGGCCGCGCTCGACCGCGCCCTTTGCGCCGGCTCGATGACGCCCGCCACCTTCCGTTCCGTCACGCGCGCCCTCCGCCGCCTCGACGATCCCTCCGCCTCCGGCCTTAGCGCCGCCACCGCCGAGCAGCGCGCCCGCACCCGCCTCCGTGTCGCCATCCACCTGGTCGCCGTCTCCGCCGACGCCGCCGTGTTGAAGTAAACCCAGCCCCGCCTCCGCCATGTCCCGCTCCTTTTCCCGTCGCGAATTTATCGGCCAGGCCAGCTGCGCGGCCGTGGGCTCCCTCGGCCTGCTTTCCACCCTGCTCAACCTGCGCATGGCCAACTCCGCCGCCGCGCAGGGCCTGCCCTCCGGCGACCCGAACGACTACCGCGCGCTCGTGTGCCTCTTTTTCGCCGGCGGCATGGATTCCTACAACCTGCTGCTTCCCGCGCCCGCCTCCGGCGCGCCCTACAACACCTACGTGACCACGCGCGGCGGAATCTACGACGCCGTCGCCAACTCCGACGGCCTCGCCTTGCCCTCCTCTTCCGTGCTCCGCCTCGCCGCCCACGCCTCCGATCCCTTCGGCTACGGCGTCCACCCCCGCTGTGCCGACCACGCCGGCTCGTCCGGCATGGCCTCGCTCTACGGCCAGGGCAGCCTGGCCTTCGTCGCCAACGTCGGGACCCTCGCCGAGCGGATCACCAAGACCACCTACAACAACTCCACCGCCCGCCGTCCGCGCGGCCTCTATTCCCACTCCGACCAGGTGCAGCAGTGGCACACCTCCGCGGCCACCGAGGCGCGCACCATCGGCTGGGCCGGCCTCGCCGCCGACCTGCTCCACGCCGGCAACCAGGACGCGCGCGTCTCGATGAACATCTCGCTCGCGGGCAACAACACCTGGCAGACCGGGCGCGCGGTGTTTAATTACAACATCTCCAGCACCGGCAGCTCCCTGCCCAGCGACTACGCCTCGCCCCTCGCCACCCCGGTGGTGGGCACGACCAGCCGCTCCGCCATCCGCACCGCGGCCATCGACAACCAGCTCCAGCAGGAATACCAGAACCTGCTCGATCGCACCTTCGCGCAAAATTTCCGCGATTCGATCGACGCCAGCGCGGCGTTCAAGGACGCCTTCGACGCCTCCACGCTCGCGACCCTTTTCCCCGGCGATCCCGGCTACGTGCCGCCCGCGCCCTACACCGCCCCGGTCTCCACCTCCAGCCGCGGCAACGATCCCGCCGTCTCGCTCGGCCAGCAGTTTAAGGCCGTGCTCCGCACCATCAAGGTCCGCCAGGATCTCGGCCTGCGCCGCCAGACTTTCTTCCTCAACTACGGCGGCTGGGACCACCACGACGAGGTGATCGCCAGCATGGATCGCATGGTCGACGTCGTGAACCGCTGCCTCGCCGCCTATTGGCAGGGCCTCGGCGAGCTCGGCCTGCGCGAAAAGGTCACGCTCTACAGCGCGTCCGACTTCGCGCGCACCCTTACTTCCAACGGCGCCGGCTCCGACCACGCCTGGGGCGGCAACGCCTTCGTGCTGGGCGGCGCGGTCAACGGCGGCCGCGTCTACGGCTCCTATCCCGACCTCGCGCTCAACGGCCCCGCCGTCGTCACCTCGCGCGGCGTCACCCTGCCCGCCGTGTCGGTCGACGAATACTTCGCCGAGCTCGCGCTCTGGCTGGGCGTGTCGCCCGGCCAGCTCGACAGCGTGCTGCCGCGTATCCGAAATTTCTATACGCCGGGCGCGACCGGTCCGCTCGGCCTCATGCGCGCCTGAGCGCCCCGGGCGAGCTCCGGTCTCCCGCTCCCCGCTTCGTCCCCGATGCCCTCCGCCGCGTCGCGTCGTCCGCTGCTCGAGGCCTGCGCCTTCGCTGGCGCGCTCCTCGCGGTCGTCTTGCTTGTCGTCTGGTGGCGCGGCGGCGGCGCGCGGGCGCGGCCCGGGCCCGCCCCGACCGCTACGGGGGCGCCGCATGCCTTCGCGCCCGGAGATCCGCCGCGTTTGCTTTCTCCCCGGGCCGCAGACGCCTCGCGCCCGCCCCTGGCCTGGGAGCGACTGCTCGCGGCCGACGGTTCGCCGCGCGAGGACCTCGCGGCGCTGTCGGACCTGGTGAAAGGCTATTTGCAGGCCGGACTCGGCGACTCCGCCCGCTCCATCGGCTTCAACGAGGATCTCGCCGCGGCCCTGACCGACGCCGCGGCGCTGGGCGAAGCGGCCCTGCCGCCGGATCATCCTGCGCTGCGCGACGGACGCGTGATCGACCGCTGGGGCACGCCCTGGCAGTTGCACCCGGTGGCGTCCGGAGTGGTGGAGCTGCGCAGCGCAGGCCCGGACCGGCGGCTCTATACCGAGGATGACGTGACCGACGCCACCGCTTCCGCGGCGGTCGACTAAACGAAAAAACCACCGATTTCTCGGTGGTTAGAGGGGGTTAAAATGGTCGGGCTGGTGAGATTCGAAGCAACCGAATCACCTAAGCAAATCGCTGAGCGGCAGTTGCCTACACAGGCCCCCACCATGCCGCATGCACAGAAGTCTGAATCCGCTGCCTCGTTACGTCAGCAACTGACAGAGGCAGACCACAAGCGCCGCGCGCTCCTCGTTGCGCTGTTTCTCCAGCATCCGGGCGACTCCCGGCAGATCATCGAAACGCTATTTCACGAAGCGGACCGGCTCACCTTGGACAAGGTCGAGCTTCTGCTTTCGGTGGATGTGCCGGACGGCTCTGCGCAGTCATGAGAGGCGGCGCGGTCTGCAATGGCGGGAGCAATCCGCCCGGCGAGGATTGCGGAGCGCCTCCCCGTTTGAGGGGGAGGCCGGAGCTTCGCCGGGGGTTTGTCGGATTGCGGGAGGGGCTCCCCGAAGGCGGAGCCGTAGGGGCGGGGGGGAGAGGGCGACGAAGACGCCCCATCCGCGAAAGGAGGCCCGATCACCTATGAGGGCCGAAAAAAAGGCCCCCGGCAGTGTTGACGCACCGCCGAGGGCAAAGAGTGAAGCACCTATCAAGAGCCTCAACGGGTCACAGCCTGTCTCGCGCTGTCGCGGCGTCAAGGCGTTGCGTGGCGTGACAGGTGGCGGACGGGTAAAGGCGGACGAAGCCGGACGGGCAGGCGTGATGCGCGGCGTAGCCGCGCGCACGCCGCCCGGCGGCGCGTCCGGCCTTCCTTGTCTAAATAGTAACAACTGCACCAAACCCTTACCGCCGGGAGCAAAGCGGACGGCCTTTGCCCTCGCTGAAAACGTGCGACTTCTCGCCGATCGCTTCGGCCTCGAGCGCCTCGGGTTTCTCACCCTCACATTTCGGGACCATGTGACTGACATTCGAGAGGCGCAAAGGCGCTTCCATAGCCTGCGGACGCATGTTCTGGCGGAGCGTTACCCGGCCTCCATCGCGGTCGTGGAGCGCATGAAGTCCGGCCGCATTCATTTCCATCTGCTTATCGTCTGTCCGCACGATATACGGACCGGCTTCGACTTCGCTGCCGTGGCCGCTGGCGATTACTCGTCGGCGAACGAGTGGCTGCGGAAGGAATGGGCGTTTTGGCGAGTGACCGCGCCGAACTTCGGTTTCGGCCGCACGGAGCTATTGCCCATCAAGTCCACGGCCGAGGGCATCGCCAAGTATGTCGGCAAATATATCGCCAAGCACCTCGACGCGCGGCTCCCGGAAGACAAGGGCGCACGCTTGGTGCGTTACACGCTCTCGGCCCGGCAGGTGACGGCGAATTTCGCGTGGGTGTCTCCGCTGGCGAAGGAGTGGCGAACCAAAACGGGCGAGCTAGCCGCGGCCGTGGGCGCAAAGGACACCGCGCAACTGGCGGAGAAGCTCGGGACGAAGCGCTGGGCCTACTACATGCGCGACAACTTCCTTGAATCCACGCCGGAGGAGTGGGCGGAGCTGTGCGCTCTCCTCGCCCGCGAGCATGGCGGCACGTTCACGCCGCGCGTGGTTGAGTTTCGCGTCGGCGGCGTGGTCGTTGCCCGCGGCACTCGTCCGCATCCGTTCTTTTCTGTATCAACTCCACAAATACAAATATGCACAAACATCAACACGGCACCTCCGGCCCCGGTCCCTTTGACGCCGCTATCGAGCAACGACACGAAGCCCTGGGGGACGCTTTCATTGCCGCCTGTCTCGCTGCCGGAATCGACTCCTGCGCGGTTATGTGGATCACCGAGCGAATTGGTGCCCAACCCCGCGCCTTGTTGTTTGTCGGCTTAGGACAGCCAGAGCCTATTAACGCCCCGACCGACGAGGCGCTTGTCGCGGCGTGCGTGCGTCGTTTGGCGCATTTTCAGCGTGCCTTTATGCAAAAATGAACCAAAAGACGCCAAATAGCGCCCAAAATAATTGAAATTGTCAAAAGAGGCCAAATGACAAAACCTGACGCTATGGCCAAAAAATTGATAAAAGTTAAACCAGACGTGGTCCGTGTTGCTCTTCGCCTTCATGGCCCGGAACTCGAACAGGTGCGGGAGATTCAAGACATGCTCCGCCTCAATGGCGAAATTGACGCTGTGCGTTACTTGATGATGCGCGGGCTCGAATCCTTATCTGTGGCTCTCGGCAACCGGCGTTTGCAGCAAAACATGGCGAAGTCACTCACCCCTGACGCTATGGTGAAGGCGATGCTTGCGAACGGAATGGAAGTGAATCCGGAGGCGTTGAAGCAATGAGCGGCGCGAATCCAATCATAACGGCCGGGTTGAAGTCGCTGACTCTCGACCAAGTTGCGGAAACCCTCGCGTGCGACCGTCGCACGGTTCAGCGGGAGATTCAGCGCGGGAACCTCAAGGGCTTTCGCGTTGGCTCGCTTGTTCGTGTGACCCGTGCAGAGGTTGAGCGCTATATTGAAGCGAGGACGATGACCAAGGCTTCGGTGAAGGTCTGACATGCCTTTCCACGTTTTCCGCCCTACGAATCGCGGCCGAACTTCAAAGTTCTACTCGGCGCGGTTTACGCTTCCCGAATGGCCCCGCCCGCGCGTGCTGGCCCTGCGGATGACTCAAAAGGATGTGGCGGAAGAAAAGGCGCGCTTGATGTTGCAGGACTTCGAGCGGGAGGCCGTAGGGATGCAGCCGCTACAAGCAGCGAGGAAGGCGGCGCGGACGCCCCTTGCGCCGCATTTGATGGACTTTCTCGCCGATGTGAAAGCGCGGGGCAGGGCGGCAGCGACGCTTAAGGTTTACGGCGTCGTTTTGCGTGGGCTCTGCAAGGCGTGCAAGTGGGAGACGGCGGCGGATGTCACGGCCGCAAGTTTTGAAGCGTGGCGGAAGTCCGATGAGGTAAGCCCAAAATATGCGAACAATGCGCTGGGCTATGCGCGGACCTTTTTCGCGTGGCTTGTGAAGCGTCGACTTTTGGTGGCGAACCCTCTGGCCGGAGTTGAGAAAATCAAAATTCGTGAGGACCGGGGAAAGCGTTACGCGCCGACCGTCGAGCAACTGCGCGTGCTTCTGGCCCTCGCTCCGGCCCATCGAGCTACCGTTTACCTCGTCGCGATTTACACGGGATTGCGGCGTCACGAGTTGGGCTTGCTGACGTGGGGCGACTTCGACCTAGACGGCGCCGCGCCGTCTGTCCGGGTTGCCGGGTCCATCTCAAAGAATGCCAGGACAACGACCCTTCCTCTTCGGCCGGAGGTCGTGCAGGCGCTCCGGGCGTATCGGCCGGACAACGCGCAGCCGTTCGAGTGGGTGTTTCGCAATCGAGTCCCGAACATGCGGACCTTTCGCCGCGATCTGAAAGCGGCCGGTATCGCCCCGGTGGATGCCTACGGCCGCAAGTTCGATTTCCACGCGCTGCGGACCACGCTCGGCACGCTGCTTTCCGCGTCGGGGGCGAAGCCTCGGGACGCGATGGAGTTAATGCGGCACAGCGAAATGAAGCTGACGATGAAGACTTATACGGACGCCTCGCACCTGCCGCTTGTGGCCACGATGGCGGCGCTTCCTTCCCTCGCTCTCCCGGAAAAGCATATACAAAAGCATGACTCGAAAGCCGTCATTTCGGGTCAAAACGGGGTCTCTGCTGTCCTGCCGAGTCCCGCGCTTGTCTCCGGAATAGTTTCCGTAAGTGTCTCGTCCTGTCGCGGTCTGGCAATTTCTGACTCCCCGGGCGGGGAGGGGGAAATGGTCGGGCTGGTGAGATTCGAACTCACGACCTCTTGCACCCCATGCAAGCGCGCTACCAGGCTACGCTACAGCCCGAAAAACTGACAGGAGGGTCAGCAAGCCGGTCGGCGCGGCGGAGGGCAAGCGGTTTTTTGCACCGCCTTTTTCTGCCATCCGCCGGCCCGCGGCGCCGGCTCAGGAATACTTCACCGGCAGCGCCTTGCCCTCCTTCGCGCTGCGGGCGGCGAGATCGAGGATGTGGATGGGGCGCCGCGCCCACTCGCCGGTGATGACCAGCGCCTCGCCCTTGGTGAGGTGGGCGGCGATGTTTTCGTAGAAGCGGTGTCCCTCGGCCTTGGGGTTGGGGGCGCGCTCGATCGCGAATTTGCCGTCGCCGAGGCCGGTGATCGTCTCCGAGCCGGGCCACTCGATGACGTGCGTGGCCTTGGTGCCCACGATCTTCATGAAACCCTTGTCGGGGGCGCCGTCGAGCTGGGTGATGGTGAGGTTGATGCGCTGGCCCGAGGCGAAGCGGACCACGGCCTGGGCCTCGTCCTCGTTGGCGTCCTTGGCCCAGGGGAAGTTCGGCTGGGCGGCCCAGTGGCCGTTCCAGGCGTAGCCGCTCACCTCGGTGACGGGCGCGGTGATGAGCTGGAGCGAATATTCGAGCAGGTGCACGCCCCAGTCGTAGAGGATGCCGCCGGAGATGCTGCGCGAGGAGCGCCACCAGTCGCCGGGGCGGCCGTGCTGGCCCATGCGGAGGTCGATGCGGACGATGTCGCCGAAGGCGCCGCTCTTGAAGAGCTCGTTGGCGCGGAGGATCCAGCCGTCCCAGTGGCGGTTGTGGTAGGTGCTTACGATCACGCCCCGCTGTTTGCCGGCGGCGATCATGGCGTCGCACTCCTCGGTGGTGATGGCCATGGGCTTTTCCAGCACGACATGGCGGCCGGCCGCGGCGATCTTCAGGCCGAGCTCGGCGTGGGTGTTGTGCGGGGTGATGACGGTGACGAGCTCGGCGGACGATTTGGCGAGAAGCTCGTCGACCGTGCCGTAGGTCTCGATGCCGGGGAAGTCGGCGCGGGCGACCTCCAGGCGCTTGGGGTCGAGCTCGACGACGGCGGTGGGCGTCATGCCGGCGGCCTTCATCTCGTTGAGATGCTGGCGGCCCATGTTGAAGGCGCCGCCGTAGCCGACGACGGCGACCTTGATGGCGGCGGGGGAGGAGTAGGTTTTGGCGGACATGGAGGTGGGAAATGGGCGCGGTGCCGGGAGCGATGATCAGAGCAGGCCGGCGGCCCAGAGGCAGCCTTGCACGGTGAGGCGGCGCGCGGCGGGGAACTGGATGAACTCGTCGGGATGGTGGCCGAGTGCGTTGTAGAAAACGCGTCCCGCGCCCCAGGTCTTTATCCACGCGACGGGCATCTGGACGGTTTTGCCCTCGTGGCAATAGGCCGTGTCGGCGAGCACGTGCACGCCGGGATCGGTCAGCAGGTAGTATTGCTCCGACCGATACGCGAAGCAGGCGGGCAGGCCGGCGGTGATCGGGCTCGCCCAGTCGGCGACGCGCACGGCGTAGTCGCCCACGTGCGGATGCCCGACGAAGTGCCCGCCGACCATCCATTCGTAGTCGAGCCGGCCGCGAAAAGCGTCGCCCATGCCGCCGTGTATGCCCGCGAGGCCCACGCCCGAGCGAACGGCGGCGCAGAGGCCCTTTTCCTGCTCGTTGGTGAGCTGGCCCATGGTCCAGCAGGGGAAGATCAGGGCGAAAGTCTTGAGCCGCTCGACGTCGGCCAGCGGATCTAGCGTCGTCACAATCTCCGGAGACAATCCTCTGGCCTCGAGGTCGGAGGCGAAAAGTTGGACGATCTTTTCAGGTTGGTGGCCATCCCAGCCACCGCTGACGAAAAGGACTTTTTTCATGTATTGCCGGGGTAAAGCGCTACACTAGCATCCGCGGCGCCTTGTCGGAATAGACAGGTGTTTCAAAAAGATGGATTTTCAAACCAAGCACTGGGGCGCATTCACCCGCCGGCACCCGAGCGCGTTTCAGGTGATCAACGCCGCCCCGGCGTGGGCCAAGGACCACTGGGTCCGCACCACGTTTCAGACCTGCAACTTTTCCTTCATCCTTCGCGGGCGCGGCGAGTATCACCGCCAGGGCCGGGTTTGGCTGGTCGAGGCTCCGTGTGTGATCACGCAGTGGCCGGGCGAGCCTTTGGAATACGGCCCGGTGGTGCTGCCCGAGGGCACCTGGGACGAGCTCTACGTGACCTATGCGGGCGAGACGAAGGCGCGCTTCGCGGCGGCCCGCCTGATCGATCTTGAGCGGCCGATGTGGCCGGTCCGGGACGCCGCGGCGGTGCGCGCGCTGGCGGAGGAGTTGCGCGAGCTTTCGCATGCCGCCGAGCCGGAGGCGGTCGCGGACCGGGTGGACCGGGTGTGCGAGCGGATGATCTTGGAAAGCTGGCTGGAGCCGGTGCGTAGAGAGGCCCCGGTGGGCGACGCGGCCACGGTGCGGGCGATCGTGGCGGAGCTTCGCGCCCGCCTGGCCGATCCCGGGTTAAGACCCGAGGCGGTCGCGCAGAAACACGGTTGGTCGGCCTCCACTTTCCGCCGGCGCTGGGACGCCCTCATGCCGGACAGCCCGGGGCGGGTTCTTCAGGGGCTGCGCATGCAGGCCGCCTGCCGGCTGCTCGTGGAGACGGCGCTGCCCGTCCACGAGATCGCCACGCGCGCGGGCTTCGCCGACGAGTATTATTTCTCCCGGCGCTTTCACCTCGAGCAAGGCATGCCCCCGCGCGCCTATCGCCGCGCCTACGTGCTGAGGCGCGGGTGAGGGCTCTTCGCCCCGCAACGACCGGAAGATGGGTCCGCTCAGCCGCGCTGGCGCACGGCCTCGAAGAGGGTGATGATCGTGGCCATGGCCACGTTGAGCGAGTCGGCCTGGCCGGCCATGGGGATGCGGACGCGGGCGTCGGCCTCGCGCAGCCAGTAGTCGCTCAGCCCGTATTGCTCGCTGCCCATCACGATGGCGAGCGGGCCGCGCAGATCGGTGTCGGTGTGCAGTTCCGTGGCGGAGGGCGTGGTGGCGACGGAGCGGACGCCGCGGGCGCGCAGCCACTCGCGCACCTCCTCGCTGCTCGCGATGATCACGGGCACGGAAAAAAGCACGCCCGTCGAGGCGCGCACGACGTTGGGGTTGAACAGGTCGGTGACCGGATCGCAGACGATGAGCGCGTCGGTGCCGGCGGCGTCGGCGCTGCGCAGAATGGTGCCTAGGTTGCCGGGTTTCTCGATCGCCTCGACCACGAGGAGGAAAGGGGCGCGAACGGGCGCGACGGCGGACTTGGCCGCGAGCAGGGCGTCGAGATCGGCGAGGTTTTTTTTCCACTGCGGCGCGACGGCGAGCAGGCCGTCGGGGCGCTCGCGGTAAGCTACCTTCGCAAAGGCGTCCTTGGAGAGCTGGAAAACCTTCGCGCCGGCGGCCTGGGCGTCGGCGATGAGCGCGGGCTCGTTGCCCTGGTCGCCGGGATACCACTCGGGGCAGACGTAGAGTTCGGTGAAGGGGATTCCCTTGTCCAAGGCGCGGCGGATCTGGCGGTAGCCCTCGACGAGAAACACGCCGGCTTCGTCGCGCGGACGGCGGTCCCGCAGCTTCACGAGCTGCTTGATGCGGGGATTTTGGAGGCTGGAGATGGTTTCGATGGAAGGGCCCACGGAACACACGGAACACACGGAAGACGCCCGGAAGACAAAATCCTTTTGCGCGTTTCCCTCTTTCCGTGTCCTTCCGTGTCCTTCCGTGGGCAAAAAACAAAAGTTCAACGACCGTCCCTTCGCCTATCACGCCGAGCTCGAGCTGGAGATCGCCACGCTCACCAACCTCGGCGTGGGCCTCGCTCGCGTGCCGCATCCGGAGGAACCGGCGGCGCGCTGGGTGGTGATGGTGCCCTTCACTTTGCCCGGCGAGCGGGTGCGGGCGCGCGTTTTCCGCAACCACAAGAACTACTCCGAGGCCGATCTGGTGGAGATTTTGCAGGCCGCGCCCGACCGCGTGGCCGAGCCGCCTTGCCCGCTTTTCGGCCGCTGCGGCGGCTGCCAATACCAGCACCTCGCGTATTCTTCCCAGCTCGAGTGGAAGCGTCGCCAGGTGGAGGAGCTTTTGAAATACATGGCGGGATTGGAGTTCCCGGTCTCGCCGGTCATCGGTTCGCCGAAGCAGTTCGGCTATCGTTCCAAGATCACGCCGCACTTTCATCCGCCTCGGCCGGGCGCGAATCCCGCCGAGCTGCCCATCGGCTTTCTCCGCCAGGGCACGCGCTTCGACATCGTGGACGTGCCGCGCTGCCCGATCGCGACCGACGCGATCAACGTCGAGCTGGCCGCCGCGCGCGGTCGCGTGCGGGCCAAGGCCGCCGCCGGCGACTATGAGCGCGGGGCCACGCTGCTCCTCCGCGAGGCCTCGGGCGCGGTGACGACCGACTACGACGCGGTCATCACCGAGACGGTGGCCGACCCGGACCGGCCCGACGCCGCGCCGCTGAGGCTGAAGTTTCTCGCCCGCGATTTTTTCCAGAACAACCCCTTCATCCTGCCCGCCTTCACCGCCTACGTGCGGGCCCAGGCGGCGGCGAGCGGGGCGCGTTTCCTCGTCGACGCCTACTGCGGCAGCGGCCTTTTCGCGCTGGTGTGCGCGCGGGCCTTCGAGCGGGTGGAGGGCATCGAGATCAGCGAGAGCAGCGTGGCCTTCGCGAAGCAGAACGCGGAGCTTAACGGCATCGCCAACGCGAGCTTCCGCGCCGGCGACGCCTCGGCGATCTTCGCCGGGCTGGAGTTTCCCGCCGCCGAGACCGCTATGGTGATCGATCCTCCGCGCAAGGGCTGCGACGACGCCTTCCTTTCGCAGCTTTTCGCCTACGGGCCGCGCGCCGTCACCTACGTCTCGTGCGACCCGGCCACGCAGATGCGCGACCTGCGGGCCTTCACCGCGGCCGGCTACGTGGTGACGGCGGTGCAGCCCTTCGACCTCTTCCCGCAGACGCGTCACCTCGAGTGCGTGACGACGCTGCGGCGCGGCTGAGCGAGGGCGCCAGGCGCCTCGTGGCTCCGCTATCAGGGCGCGACCCGGAAAAGCCGCGCGCCGTGCGCGGCCACCTCGGCGACCAGCGCGCCCGTCGCGGGCGCCAGATCGCGGCGGGCCCAGAGGTCGCGCACGCGGGCGGCCTTGGCGAAGCCCAGGTCGGCGAGGGCGACGGAGACCTCGGCCGGCGCGCCGTCGCGGGTGTTGAACAGGGCGACGTATTTTTCGCCCGCGGCCGGGGCGTCGGCCACCCAGGCGACGAGGCCGTCGTCGGTGCGGAAGAGCTGGCGGTTGTTGGCGCTGCGCTGGTTGACGGCGAGCACCTCGTCGTTGGTGAGCAGGGAAAGGGTGAACTCGTCCGTCCGCGTCATGTCGCCGCCGTGCATGAGCGGCGAGCGGGCGATGGACCAGAGCGTCATGACGGTGTATTGCTCGTCCCGCGTGAAGCGGGTGGGCTCGCCGAAACGGATAAGGCCGAAGGGGAGCATGTCGGCGTCGGGCCAGGCGCCGGGGAGCCGGTGCGGCGTCCAGTCGTGCAGGCGCTTGAACTGGGCGAGGAGCTGGGGCCAGGCGTCCCAGAAGTCGTCGCTGATGCGCCACATGTTGGCGTGCAGCCCGACGTGCTCGCCGCGGGCGAGGGGCGTCTCGCCCGGGGAGAGGCTGAAGACGATGGGCCGGCCGGTCTTGTCGATCGCGCGGCGGATGGCCTCGATCTCGGCGCGCTGCACCGCGTCGTAGGGCCGGCTGATGTCGTCGACCTTGATGAAGTCCACGCCCCAGTCGGCGACGAGCCGGATGATCGAGTCGTAGTAGGCCTGGGCGCCGGGCTTGGACAGGTCGACGCCATACATATCCGGATTCCAACTACAGACGCTCGCGGTGTCGGCGATCTCGGAGGCGCGGCGGTCCGTGCCGAGCACGGGGGTGTCGAGCCGCACGGCCTGGCGCGGGATGCCCCGCATCATGTGGATGCCGAACTTGAGGCCCAGCGAATGGACGTAATCGGCGAGGGGCTTGAAGCCCCGGCCCTCGGCGGCGGAGGGGAACTTTTCCACGGCGGGGACGAGGCGGCCGTGGGCGTCCATCGCGAGGGCGGCGCCGGGCTTGTAGTCGTGTCCCTTCGCGGAGGGTTCATACCACTGGATGTCCACGACGATGTATTGCCAGCCATGGGCCTTGAGCTTCGCGGCCATGAAGTCGGCCTGTTCCTTCGTCTGCTTTTCCGTGACGGTGGTGCCGAAGCAATCCCAGCTGTTCCATCCCATGGGCGGGGTGGGGGCCCAGGCGTGAAAGTCGGCGGGAGCGGGCGCGGAGTCGGCGGCGCGCAGGGCGCCGGAGGCGAGCAGGGCGGACATGGCGAGGAGGCTAAGGGGGTGGAGTTTCAAGGGACGGATAAGCCTCCATCCTAGCGCACGCGGCTAAGTCTGGAAATCGTCTGGGTGGTCCGCATAGGGTTTATTTGTGACAAACTTGGAAGCCGAGCTAAGGCGCGCCTACGAACGCCGCAGGGTGCGCTACCCCGCGAACGAGGGAAACGGTGCGGTCTGGGTGGGCTTGGAGACCCGGCAGCCTGGAGAAAGGTATTTTTGGGACGGTCTCGCGCGTCCGGTGGGCTCGCGTCACGGACGAGAGGCGGTCATTCAGTGCACCCTGTCCGGCGAGGGGCGTTACGCGGCCGGCGGAAGAGAGTGGCGGGTCCCGCCGGGGTCGGCGTTTTTCGCCATCGTGCCGTCGGCGCACCGCTACTGGATGCCGGAGAAGGCGCCGGAGCCCTGGACCTATTTTTGGATGATCGTGGAGCATCCCTACGTGGTGTCTCGCCTGACGGCGCTGGTCGAACGGCGGGGAGCCGTGGTGAAGATGACGGACGATGCGCGCGCGGCGACGGCGGCGCTTTTCAAGGCGACCTGCTTGGGACGCCATCCGAACGATCTGGAACAGGAGGCGGCCTTGTTGGATTGGTGGCTGGCGCAGGAGCGGGCGGCGTGCCGGGAGGACGAATCCCCGGGAGCGCGGCTGGCGGCCGAGGTCGATGCCTTCGCCCGCGCGCGACTGGCGCGGCCCTTCGGAGTGGAGGAGCTGGCGGCGCGATGGCGCATGAGCCGGAGCCAGTTCACCCATCATTTCCGAAGGCTCACGGGAGGCTCGCCGGCCGCCCGCGTGCTCGCGGTGCGCTTGGCGGAGGTCAACCGCCGCCTGATCGAGTCCGACGAGACCCTGGCGCGGATTGCGAAAGCCTGCGGCTTCGCCGACGCGAATCACCTCGGGAAGGTTTTCAAGCGGGAACGCGGACTGACTCCCGGGGAGTTCCGGCGCAGCCGTCGGCCGGATTGACGGGCCGCGCACGGCGCGTGGTCGCTTCGCTCAAAGACCGAGCTCGGCGGGCGCGAGCTCTCGGTATCTGCCGGGCGCGAGATCTCCGAGCGTCAGCGTTCCGAACGCGGTGCGGTGAAGGGTGAGCACGGTGGCGCCGCAGGCGGCGAACATGCGCCGCACCTGGTGATATTTGCCCTCGATGAGCGTGAGCTCCGCCTCGCGCGGGCCGACCAGGCGCAGCTCGGCGGGCGCGCAGGGTTCTTTTTCGCCGTCGAGCTGGATGGCGCCGGAGGCGAAGCGCGGGATAAGGTCGGGCGAGAGGTCGCGGTCGGTGGTGGCGCGGTAGATTTTCGGCACCTTGTGCTTCGGCGAGGTGAGGCGGTGCACCAGCTCGGTGTGGTCGGTGAGCAGGATCAGGCCCGAGGTTTCCTTGTCGAGGCGGCCGACCGACGTGACGACGGGGTTGCGCGCGCGCCAGCGGGCGGGGAGCAGATCGTAGATGAGCGGTCCTTCCGCGGGATCGTGCGAGCAGGTGAGGCCGAGCGGTTTGTTCACGAGCAAGAGCAGCCCGTCCGGGTGATCCAGCGGCTCGCCGTCCACGCGCACGGCGGCGGGGGAGGGTTTCACGCCGGGGTCGTCGGCGATTTTCCCACCTACGACCACGCGGCCGGCCTTGAGCCAGGCGCGCACTTCGCGGCGCGAGCAGTAGCCGAGGTTGGCGAGCAGTTGGTCGAGGCGGCGGGCGGACATTCCGCGAGGCTTGCCCGCATCGCGGCGTGGCACAAGACGGGCTTTTTGTTGCGACAGTTTGGTCCCGTTTCCACTCGCGCGCATCCCGCCTGATGCAAGATTAAGGCCCGCGCTTCGCACATCATGGCCATCGCCGCCTCGTCCACCCAGCCCACTCCTTTTCAGCGCTTTCTCGTTCTCGTCCGCCCGCAGGCGGGCAAGATCGCGCTCGGCGTGCTGCTCATCCTGCTCGCGACCGCGGTCACGCTGCCCGCGCCGTGGATCCTGAAGCTGGTGATCGACGACGCGCTCCCGGCCAAGGACACGGCCAAGCTCGGCGTGCTGCTCGTCGTCTTCACCGCCCTCTTCATCGCCCGCGGCCTGCTTACGCTCTGGCGAAATCGCATCCTTCAATACGCCGCCATGCGCGTGACCTGCGATCTGCGCATCGCGCTCTTCCGCCACATGCAGTCGCTGTCGCTTCGCTACTTCGACGCCAACCAGACCGGCAAGGTGGTCAGCCGCGTGGCGCAGGACACGGGCGAACTCTACAACCTCACCAACGGTTTTCTGATCAACGTGATCGCCGACACCGTGACCGTCGTCGGCGTGTTGTGTTTCCTCTATTGGGTCGAGTGGCGTCTCGCTCTGGCCGTCACTTTCGTGCTGCCGCTTTTCGTCATCAACTACCTCTATAATCGCCGGAAAATGAAGCAGGAGGCGCGCGTCCACCGCGACAACTGGGACCAGGTCATCGGCTTTCTTCAGGAGCGGGTGGCGGCGGCCCGGGTGGTGAAATCCTTCGGCCGGGAAAGCGCCGAGGGCGACGCCTTCGCCGGCGGCATCAACGCCGACTATTTCCACTATTCCCGGATCGTGATGCGCAACACGCGCCTCGGCGTCATCGCCGACGTGCTCGGTTCGGTGGGAGGGCTCATCGTGCTCGGTTTCGGCGGCTGGCTGGTGATCCGCGGCGACATGCAGGTCGGCACGCTGGTGGCCTTCAACGCCTACATCGTCTACGTCTTCCCGCCCATCGTGCGCTTCGTGGATCTGGCGGCGGTTTTGCAGCGCGCCAACACCTCGCTCGAAAACATCTTCGCCATCTTCGACACGCGTCCCGAGGTGGCCGACGACGCCGGCAAGCCCGCGCTGCCCGCGCCGGTCCGCGGCGAGGTCGACTTCGTGAACGTCAGCTTCGACTACGAGCTGGAGCCGCCCGGCCGCGGCCGCCCGCGCACGCTCACCGAGGTGAGCTTCCGCATTCCCGCCGGCAAGATGGTCGCGATCGTGGGCCCCAGCGGCTCGGGCAAAAGCACGCTCATCAACCTGCTCGCCCGTTTCTACGACGTCGCCTCGGGCGAGGTGCGCGTCGACGGCCTCGACGTGCGTTCCGTCTCCATGGACTCGTTGCGCCGCCAGATCGGCATCGTGCTCCAGGACAACATCCTCTTCTCCGGCACGCTGGAGGATAACATCAAATACAGCCGGCCCGACGCCACCCGCGAGCAGATCCTCGCCGCCGCCCGCGCCGCCAACGCCGACGAGTTTATCTCCCAGCTGCCCGACGGCTACTCCACCGTCGTCGGCGAACGCGGCTCCAAGCTCTCCGGCGGCCAGCGCCAGCGCGTCGCCATCGCCCGCGCCATCCTGAAGGACCCGCGCATTCTGATCTTCGACGAGGCCACCAGCGCCCTCGACACCCAGTCCGAGCGGCTCATCCAGCAGGCGATGGACCACTTGATGAAGGACCGCACCACCTTCGTCATCGCGCATCGTCTGAGCACCATCCAGCGCGCGGACATCATCCTCGTCATGGAGCAGGGTCGTCTCGTCGAGATGGGCCGCCACGACGAACTGGTGGGCCGCGGCGGGCTCTACTCGCGCCTCCACGCGCTCCAGTTTCAGGAGCCGGCCTGAGTCCGTCCGCGCGCCGCGCTTGCGCCCGCGCCCGCTCCGTGCGGAGTGTGGTCCGCGCTTTTCCTCCCGCCCATGGCCGCCCCGGCAAAACCCTTCGTCTTCATCTGCGGCGCCGACGACTTTCTCGTCGGTCGGCTGGGGCGCGAGCATCACGAAAAGCTGGCCGCCGAGATCACCGACGAGTTCTCCCGCGAGACCATCGCCGGCTTCGCCAACAACGTCGACGAGGTCGAGGCCGCCATCGCCCGCTTTCGCGACAGCGTGCAAACCGTCTCCATGTTCGGCGGCCGCCGCCTCGTTTGGTTCAAGGACGTCAACTTCCTCGCCGACTCGCGCACCGGCAACACCGAGTCGGTCAAGACCGCCGTCGAGCACCTCCAGTCCGTCCTCGAGGCGGTCAATCCCGCCGAGGTCGCCGTGCTGATCACCGCCGCGCCGGTCGATCGTCGCAAAAGTTTCTACAAGTGGTGCGAGAAGACCGCCGACTTCACCTTCGTCGGCGCGGCCAGCGCCGAGGACGCCGCCGAGGCGCTCGCCCTCACCGCGCTGGCCGAGGCGAGATCGCTCGGGGTCGAGATCGAGCGCGACGCCCTCTCGCTCCTGCTCGCCCGCAGCGGGGCCAACACGCGTTTCCTCGTCAGCGAGGTCAACAAGCTCGCCGCCCATGCCGACGCGGGCAAAAAAATCACCGAGGCCGACGTCGAGGATCTCACTCCGAACCTCGCCGAGGGCGATTTCTTCGAGGCCACCGAGCTTTTTTTCCGCGGCGATCTGCGCGGCACGCTGGCGGCCTTCGACCGGCATTTCTACGCCGGCGAGAGCGCGCGGCCCCTGCTCAG
>JAIXVY010000111.1 GCA_027482505.1 Opitutaceae bacterium
ACCCCGCTCGCCCTGCTCCACCACCTCAAGGCCAACAAGTGCCTCCAGCAAAACGCCGTCCTTCTCACCATCCTCACCGAGGAGGTGCCCGCCGTCGACGAGGAGGAGCGCATGTGCCTCGAATCCCTCGGCGAGGGCGTCTGGCGCGCCGTCGTCCGCTACGGCTACATGGAGTCGCCCGACGTCGCCAAGATGGTCGAGCGCATCAAATCCCAGGGCGTGCCGCTAAACCCCGCAGCCACCACCTTCTACTTCAACCGCGAGATGATCATCCTCGGCGGCAACGCCCGCATGTTCGAGTGGCAGAAGGGTCTCTACGCCTTCCTCAGCCGCAACGCCTCCCCGGTGAAGGACTACTATCGCATCCTGCCGACCCAGATCATCGAGATCGGGCTCCCGGTGCAATTGTAGCGCCGACCGGCGGACGCTTCGCGGGGGCGCGCCGCCCATGAGCGCGGTCTCTCGTTCGCCTGAATAACTCGCGCCTCCGGGGGCGCGTTTCGTGCTCCCGACCCCCACGGTGTCCGCCTCCGCTCCAGCCACCCCCTCCGATCGCTTCTGGGCCTCGCTCATCGGCCTGCATGGCCTCGCCCTGCTCGTCGTTTTCCCGCTCGGGCCGCAGGAAACCCGGCTCTGGCATCCCGGCGTCGGCGGTGTCGCCGCCCTCGCCGCCGCCTACCCGCTCGCCGCCTGCCTCGGGGGTCTGCTCGCCCGCCGCGCGCCCATCCTGCCCGCCCGGCCTGTCGCGCTCGTATCGCTCGCCCTGCTCGGCACCCTGCCCTGCGCGCTCAGCGTCGACCACCCCACCCTGCTTTTGGCGCGGCTCTGGGCCGGTCTGCTCGCCGGCCTTTCCTACGTCGCCATCCAACGCGCCCTGCCCGCGTCCGCCGCCACCCGGGCGTCGCGACTCGCGCCGCGCGTCGTGGCCTTCGGCATGCCGCTCTGCCTGCTCGGCGCCGCCCTTGCCGATTGGCGCTTCGCCTTCGCCCCTTTGCTCGCCGGACAAATCGCGCTGCTTTTCGTCGCGAGGCGGAACACCGCCGGCGACGCCCGCCGCGCCTCGGCGCGCTTTCCCCTGCGCGAACCCGCCCCGCTCGCCCTGCTCGCCACCGGCTCGCTGGCGGGCGTGAGCGCCGCCTACCTCACCGTTTTGTCGGGATTTCTCGTGTTCAACGCCGGCCACACCGAGTTCCACATCCCCGCCGCCCTGCTCCTGGGCGCGCTTTTGGGGCTCGCGGCGCCGCCGCTGTTCGCCGCCGCCACGCGCCGCCTTTCGGCCGGCCGCGCCTACGCCTTGGCGCTGACCGTGGCCTCGGGCAGTCTCGCCTCGTTGCTCCTCCTGCAAGAACCCCTCTCCGCCGCGGCGGCCGTCGGGCTGATCGCCTGCTTCCTCGCCGCCAACGCCATTCGCCACCTCGCCCTCGCGGGTTTGATCAATCCCCGCCTTCCCTGCGAAGCCGTCTCCGCCCACCAACTTCACACCCATCTCGCGCATCATCTGGGCTCAGGACTGGGCGCATTGTCGGCCGCTCTGCTCGTCTCCCGCTCGCCCGATCACACGCTGTCCGGCATGCCCGCCCTCCTCGCCCTCGGGATGGGCCTCGGCGCGGTGGCGCTAGGCGCGGGCTTGGCGGCGGGGCGTCGCCTCTCGGCCGCGCGGTCCCCAAAGGTCGCGACCAGCCGGCCCGACGCCGCTGAAAAACTCGCCGGGCTGTCGGCCTAGCAAAGCGCGTCGCCCGCCTTGCGCGCCGCCGCGGCCAGGAGGCGTTTGCGCGTGCCGACATCCTTCGCGCGCTCGGTGCGAAGCTCGACCACGTTCAAGCCCGGCGCGGCCAGTCCCGCCCGCAGCGCCGCGCGAAGTTCGTCGGGCGAACCCGCCGTCCTGTGCGGCACCGCGTAGGCCGAGCAGAGCTTGCCGAGCTCCACCCGCTGCGGCGTGGCCCAGTATTCTTCAAAAGGCGGATCGAAACGCGCGATTGGTAGGTGCCCGAAGATGCCGCCGCCCTCGTTGTTGATCACGACCACGGTGAGCGAGCCCTTGAGTTTGGGCGCGATCAACAGGCCGTTGGTGTCGTGCAAAAACGCCAGGTCGCCGGTCAGCAACACGGTCGGACCGCCGCCTTGCGCCACGCCCAGAGCGGTCGAAAGCGTGCCGTCGATGCCGTTGGCGCCTCGATTGGCGATCACGCGCGGCCCATCGGTCCGGCTCGGCGCAAAATACTCCAGGTCGCGCACCGGCATGCTGCTCGCCACGAAAAGCGTGTGCTCCTTGCTCAGCGTCGCGGCGATCGTTCGGGAAAAACCGCCCTCGAAGCCGGCCTCGTTTTCCGCGCGCGAGAGCACCGCCTGCGCGGCCGACTCGGCCTTGGCCCAGCTCTGCGTCCAGCTCTCCGGCGCGCCTTGAAACACCAGCGGCGCCATATCCAGCTCCCCCGGCCTGGCCCGCACCAGACGCGTGCGGCCGTGCAAGGCGTCGCGATTGCCCTCGTGGGAAACAAACTGAACCGTCGGCGCGTCGATCTTCGCCAACCACGCGCGCAGCACCTTGCTCGTGGGCAAGTCGCCAAAAACGACGACCACTTCCGGCCGCAGGGCCTCGGCCGCGCGCTCGTCGCGGAGGATGGCGTCGTAGGCGGCGACCACCGTGGCGTGATTGCCCACCCGCAGCCGCGCGCCCGAAATCGCGTCGGCCAGCACCGGCCAGTGGTAACCCGCGCCGTGCGTCAGCGCGCATTGGCCGTCGTCGAAGCCGACGCCCGCGATGACAACGCCGCGTTTCGCCACGAACTCCGCCGGCAGGCCCAGCTTGGGGGAAAACTCGGCGACCGCCTCCGGCGCCGTCTCGAAAAACCTCTCCCAATCGACCGACGCCGCCAGCGCCTTCGCCGTGTCGTCCTCGATCGGCGGCAGCGGGTCGCGAAAAGGCGCGTTGAGATGCACCGGCGCGCCCCGCTCCGCCCGCGCGAAGGCGTGGCGCAAGGTCTGGCGTAGATAAGCGAGCGACTCCGCCCTCGGCTCAGGCACCGCCAGCTCGTGGAAAAACTCCGCGAACGCGCCGAACAGCTTTTGCTGGTCGATGGTCTGGCCCGAGGCGCAGTCGCGCAGCTCCGGCGGCCGGTCCGCCGTCACCACGAGGAGCGGCGCGCCGCTCTCTCGCGCCTCGATCACCGCGGGCAGATAGTGCGCGCCCGCCGAGCCGCTGGTGCAGAGCAGCAAGACCGGCGCGCCCGTGCGCTTGGCGATGCCCAGCCCGAAAAACCCCGCGGAACGCTCGTCCAGCACCGGCGTGGTCTCGATCCCGGGATGCGCCACCAGCGCCAGCGTGAGCGGCGTGTTGCGCGAACCCGGCGAGATCACCGCGTGACGCAGCCCCGCCCGCCACAGCGTCTCCGCCGCCACCGAGCACCACAGCGCGTTCGTGTTTCGGAAATCGAGATTCATTTTCTCAAACCATTGCCCACGAAACACACGAAATCACACGAAAAACAGAACTCCGGCCTTTCGTGTCATTTCGTGTGTTTCGTGGGCTCTATCCTCTTAAAGCGGCGAGCAGGGCCTGGAACTTCAGCTCGGTCTCCGCGAACTCCCGCTCGGGCTCCGAGCCGGCCACGATGCCCGCGCCGGCGTAGACGCGCGCCCGCTCGCCCTCGACCAGCGCCGAGCGCAGGCCGACGAAAAACTCGCCGCCGCCGCGGGCGTTGATCCAGCCCAGCGCCCCCGCGTAGAGCCCGCGGGGAAAGCCCTCCAGCTCGCGAATCCGCGCCAGCGCCGCCTCGCGCGGCGTGCCGCCCACCGCCGGCGTGGGATGCAACACGGAAACGAGATCGAGCAGCCGCACGCCCTCGGGCAGCCTGCCGCGCATCGGCGTGTGCAGGTGCTGCACGTTGGCCAGCTTTCGAACCGAGGGCGCCTCGGCGTGCTCCAGCGCGACCCCCAGCGGGGCAAGCCGGCGCGTGATCGAGCCGATCACGTGACGATGCTCGCGCAGATCTTTTTCGCTGCGCAGCAGGCCCGCCGCCAAGGCCGCGTCCTCGCTCGCCCCCGCGCCGCGCCGCGCCGAGCCGGCCAGCGCCTCGGTTTCAATCACGCCCTGGCTCACGCGCACCAGCCGCTCCGGCGAGGCGCCGATGAAACTCGGGCCCGTGCCCGTGGCGGCCGAGAAGGCGTAGCACTCGGGGAAACGCTCGCGCAGGCCGTTGAGCACCTCCAGCGGATGCAGTTTGCGGCAGGCCTGAAGATCGATCGCCCGGGCCAGCACGATTTTCTCGAATTCGCCCTCCGCGATGCGCTCCAGCCCGCGCCGCACCGCCGCGCGATAGTCCCCCGCCTCGGTTTGGGTGAAGCGCAGCGGCGTCGCCGCCGGGGAAGGCTCGCGCGCGGCCTCGGCGACCTCGAAACGCGCGAACTTCCCGTGCGCCCGCCATACGCGCTGGGCCAGCGCGTCGATGTCGCTGCCCGCCTCGACCAGAATGTTCGCCACCGCGGTGGTCACCTCGCCCGCGCGCGCCACCTGCCAGCGGGGCACGAAAACGCGCGCCGCCGCGAAGGCCTCGCCCGGCTCGACCTCGTCGTGAAACGCGAAGCTGGTGAAAAAATGCGGCCCGCCGAAGGGCGCGTCGACGTCGCCCACCGCCACCGTGCGCGCCAGCGTCTCGTCGATGAAACGCTGGACGGCCGTGAAACGCCCGGGACCGCTGGCCGTCGCGCTCAGCGCGACCTCGGCGCCGGCCAGCGCGCTGCGCTCCGAGGGACGCTCGGCATAAAAGTGCGGCTCTCCCGGCTCGAAGATGGCCTCGAGCACGGCGAGCGGATCCAACGCAGGCACGACGAGCGAGATGCTCGCCAGCACCGGCGCTCCATCCGCCGCGGCCTTGAGCTGGCAACCCGCCAGAAAAGCCTTCAGCGCCTCGGGCGAGGCGTCCTGGGCGGGCTTGATCGGCAGGATGGTCATCGCCAGCGCGGATTGTTTTTAACCGCAGATTGCGCAGATGGCCGCAGATCCTGAGCAGACGGTTTTCTATCTGCGTTTATCTGCGTCATCTGCGGTTGATTTTATTAGCTCTTGGCCGCGCCCGCCTCCGGCGCCTGCGGACGGGGGAACAGGATCGCGGTCTCGGCGACCTTGGAGCCCGTCAGCGTCGAGC
>JAIXVY010000069.1 GCA_027482505.1 Opitutaceae bacterium
CGGTGGCGACCTGGCGCTGCAACTCGGCCTGGCGCGAGGACAAGCGCTGGAGCTGGTCGAGCAGGGCGGCGGCGGTGGAGGAGTTGGACAGGCGCATGGGGACGGGAGGCCGGGGGTGGAGGCGAGGGCTCAGCGAATGAGGCCGTTGACGACGGTGTTGAGCATGTCGTCGACGATGGAGATGACGCGCGAGGAGGCCTGGAAGGCGCGCTGGTATTGCATGAGGTCGGTCATCTCCTCGTCGAGGGAGACGCCGCTCACCGACTGGCGCTGCTGGCGCACGATGTCCTCGATGCCGTTCTGGTCGGAGAGGCGTCCGCGCACGCCGGAGGCGGCGCGGCCGAAATCGCTGACGACTCCGGAATAGAACTGGGAGAAGGTGCCGTCGAGCAGGTCGCCGCCGGCGGTGGAGAACTTTTTGTTGGCGAGGGCGGAGACGGCGAGCGCGAGGGTGTTGTCGCCCGGCGCGCCGCCGTCGGAGGCCTTGAGCGAGGAGGGTGTGACGCCGGAGGCGAGCGCGAGGGTGCCGGCGGAGCCGGAGGCGCCGATCACGAAGAAGTCGCCGGTGGAGCCGGTGGGATTGTAGGCGCGGTTGACGGAGGCGGCGAGCTGGGCGGCGAAGGCGTCGATGCGGTCGCGCAGGGTCTGGATGGCGCCGTCGCGGGCGGAGAAGAGGCCGGAGACGGAGCCGCCGGACAGCGAGACGGGCGCGGAGCCGGCGAGGACCTGGGTGCCGGTGTAGGAAAGGGAGGCGGGGACGGTCGCGCGGTCGACGAGAACGATCGGGGAGCCGGAGGAGTCGCGGACGAAGACGTCGATCTGGCCCGGCTCGGAGGCGTTCGCCCGGGTCTCGGCGCCGATCTTGGCGGCGAGCTTCTCGATGGCGGCCTGGCGACGGTCGCGCAGATCGACGGCGGAGCCGGGGGCGGTGATCTCGAAGCGGCCGATCTGGCCGTTGAGGTCGGCGATGGTGGCGAGGAGGTCGTTGGCGTCGGCGACGTCGTCGGTGATCTGGCCGCCGATGTCGTTCTGCACCTGCTCGAGGCGGGTGTCGGTGGCGCGGAAGCGCTCGGCCAGCATGTCGGCGCGCTGGACGAGATTCTGCCGCTCGCCGAGGTCGGTGGGGCGGGCGGAGAAGGCCTGGAAGGCGTTGAAGAACTCGGTGAGGACGGCGGAGAGGCCCTGGCCGGAGGCGGCGACGTCGTCGGCGGACTGGGTGCGGTCGATGGATTCGCCAAGGGCGGCCTGGGTCTTGGCGTAGGCGGAATCCTCGGCCTCGAGGTCGGCGGTGCGGGCGACCTCGCGGGAAAGCTGGCGGTCGAGGAGGGCGTCGCGCAGCTGCTGCACGGCCTTGGCCTCGATGCCGAGCGACTGCGCGCCCTGGGGGGTGAGGACGGTGCCGCGGTCGCCGAAGACGACGCGCTGGCGGGCGTAGTCGGCGTTGTTGACGTTGGCGAGGTTGCGGCCGGCGGTCTCGACGCCCCGCGACTGGGCCTGGAGGGCGCGAACGGCCTGGTTGAGACTGGATACGAGTCCGGACATGGCGGGAATCAGCCGGTGGCGTGGAGGGTGGAGAAAGAAACGCCGGAGGTCCTCGCGCGTCCGCCGGGGGCGTAGGTGCGGGGAACCGCGTCGGGGCGGAGGGTGGCGAGCAGCTCGCGGCGAAGCTCGACGGCGCGCACGAGGATGGCGTGGTTCTGGCGGGCGCGGCGGCGCACGACCTGAAGCAGGCGATTGATCTCGTCGATGAGGGCCTCGAGCAGGGGGCGGCGGTCGGCGGGGAAAAGGTCGAGCAGGCGGCGGAGGGACTCGTCGCAAGGACGGCCGTGGGCGCGGGCGAGGGCGGCGACGTGCTGCTCGCGGGCCTCGCGGGAGCGGGCGGTCTCGGCGGCCATGCGCTCGATGGCGGCGGCGTATTCGGAGACGGCCCGGACGTCGCGCCGCATGAGCGCCTCCTGCTGGCGCTCGAAGAAGGCGAGGAGGCCGCCGTAGCCGGCGAGCTCGGCGCGGAGGAGGTCCGCGAGGGGGGCGGGATCGTGGGCGTTCATTCGGAGTCGTCCGCCAAGGAGGCGGCGGCGGAGGAGGAAGGGGCGAGCTGGCGGGCGATGACGTTGGAGAGGCCGAGGCCTCCGCCCTGCGTGATGGAGGTGGCGAGAGTGTCGGTGAGGAGGTAGCCGTAGACTCCCCCGCCCTGCCCTCCGCCGCCGCCCTCCATGAGGGGCTGGATGGAGGGGGCGAGGAGCTGGCGGACCATGATGGCCTCGAACTGGCGCGCGGCCTTTTGCACCTCGGCGGGCGAGGGCTTGCCGGCGGCGGAGTCCTGGGCGGCGCGCGCGAGATCGGCGGGGACGGAGGCGGCGAGGGCGGAGACGGGGGCGATCATGGCGGGGATGTCGGTCAGTTGATCACGAGATCGGCCTGGAGGGCGCCGGCGGATTTGAGGGTCTGGAAGATGGCCATCATCTCGCGCGTGGTGACGCCGAGCGCGTTGAGGGCGGAGGCGAGGCGCTCGACCGAGGAGGCCTCGGGGACGAGGACGAAGCCGCCCTTGGTCTCGTTGACCTTGGTCTCGGTGCTGGGGAGGATGGCGGTCTGGCCGCCGCGCGAGAAGGCGGTGGGCTGCGAGGCCTCGAGGTTTTGCGCGATGGTGATGGTGAGCGAGCCGTGGCTGATCGCGACCTGGGAGAGGCCGACCGGGGCGGTGGCGACGATGGTGCCGGTGCGCTCGTTGATGACGACGCGGGCGGCGTTGTCGGGCGTGACGGCGATGGCGCCGACGTCGGCGAGGAAGCGCACCTCGTGGCCCTGGTAGGCGGGGGGCAGGACGAGGTCGACGTTGGCGGCGTCGCGGGCGCGGGCGGCGGTCTCGGGCAGAATCTCGGCGATGGCCTCGGCGAGGCGGGAGGCGGAGGTGAAATCGGGCTGGCGCAGGGTGAGGACGACGCGGCCGCCGCGCACGACGCTGGCGGGGATCTCGCGCTCGACGATGGCGCCGTTGCTGATGATGCCGACGGTGGGGTGGTTTTTCTGCACGGTGGCGCCGCCCGCGCCGCCCGCCCCGCCGACAAAGCCGCCGACGGCGATGGGGCCCTGGGCGACGGCGTAGACGCGGCCGTCCGCGCCGAGGAGCGGGCTCTGGAGGAGGACGCCGCCCTGGAGGGACTTGGCGTCGCCGAGGGCGGCGACGGTGACGTCGATGCGCGAGCCGGGGGGCAGGAAGGCGCCGATGTCGGCGGTGATCATGACCGCGGCCGCGTTCTTGGATTTGATGAGGGCGGGGTCGACCTTGACGCCGTTGCGCTCGAGGACGTTGGCGATCGATTGGAGGGTGGCGAGGGCGTTGGAGTCGCCGTCGCCGGCGAGACCGACGACGAGGCCGTAGCCGACGAGCTGATTGTCTCGCTCGCCGTCGACGCGCACGAGGTCCTTCACGCGCGCGGCCTGGGCGGCGAGCGGGAGGAGGGCGACGATGAGCAGGGAAAGGAGGCGCATGGGCGAAAATCCTGGGCGTTCGGCGGGCTTAGAAGGGCCGGAGCTTTTCGTAGAGGCTGGTGAGCCAGCCGCGTTTCTGGGCGTCGGTGAGGGAGCCCTCGGAGATGAACTCGAGGCGGGCCTCGGCGACGTTGCTGGAGAGGACGGTGTTGCCGGTGCCGATGTCGGCGGGGCGGACGAGGCCGTGGAGGACGACGTTCTGGGTCTCGCCGGAGAAGGTGAGCTTGCGGGCGCCGGCGACGACGAGGTTGCCGTTGGGCAGGACGTCGGTGACGAGGACCGCGGCGCGGGCGGTGAGGGACTGGGTGTTGCTGACCTGGCCGCCGCCGGTGAAGTCGCTCTTGCCGCCGAATTTCACGCCGGGGAGCTGGCCGTTGTGGGTGCCGAACTTGCTGGCGCCGGCGGGAAACAGGAACTGGGAGACGGCGGCGTCGACCGAGGAGTCGGAGGCGGTGGTCTTGTTCTGGCTGGAGGAGGTGGCGGCGTTTTCCGCGACGAGGATGGTGAGGATGTCGCCGACGCGGGCGGCGCGAAAGTCGGCGGCGACGCCCTGTTCGCGGGAGCCCGCGGCGGTCCAGAGCGAGCCGGCGGAGAGCAGCGCGGGGGCGAGGGCGGAGAGGCAGAGGAAAAAAGCGGCGAGACGCATGGCGGTCGTGGGTCGGGACTCAGAAGCGGACGGCGGCGCGGGACTCGTCGGTGACAAGGGCGACGAATTCGCGGCGGGAGTCGGGGTTGCGGACGCGGACGCTCTCGCCGCGGGCGGCGTCGTGGAGGGCGACGGCGCGGAGGGAGACGGTGAGGGAGCCGTCGGAGGCGACGACGTCGACGGGCTGCCCGCGACGCACGAGCGGGCGGCGGATCACGTCGCGCCAGACGAGCACGCGACCGGCGGGGACGGAACGGGCGAGGTCGAGCTCGGGCGCTCCGGCGGCGGAATCGAGGGCGAGCGCGTCGCGTTCGCGCAGGGTGTCGACGCGCACGGGCTCGAGGTCGGAGGGGGCGAGCGGGGCGCCGAGCGCGCCGGGCTGGCGGAGCGTCCAGCCGTCGCGCCAGAGCTCGGCGCGGAGCAGGAGCACGTGGTCGGAGATCCGGCCGGCCGCGTCTCGCGCGCGCACGGTGACGAGAAGCTGAGGGGCGAGGACGGCGGGCGCGTTGACGATTTCGAGGTCGGCGGCGCGCGGGGCCTCGGCGGCGAGCGGACGATGCCAGGCGAGGCGGAGATCGCCGACGGCGCGGTAGCGTTCGACGAGCAGGGCGGAAAGGGTGACGAGCCACGTATCCTCGGACTGCGCCTCGGGCGCGGGAGCGACGGCGGGCTCGGCGGCCGAGGCGAGGCCGGGGGCCCCGCAGGAGAGGAGCAGGGCGGCGAGGAAAGGGAGGGCGGCGCGACGCATGGCGGCGATCAGGCTCAGCGTTTGAGCTGGTTGATGTTCTGCAGCATCTCGTCCGAGGTCTGGATGGACTTGCTGTTCACCTCGTAGGCGCGCTGGGCGACGATGAGGTTCACCATCTCCTCGACGATGTTCACGTTGGAGGTCTCGATGTAGCCCTGCATGACGCGGGCGTAGCCCTCCTCGCCGGGCTGGCCGGTCTCGGCGGTGCCGCTGGCGCCGGTGGCGGCGTAGAGATTGCCGCCGAGGCTTTGCAGGCCGGAAGGGTTGGCGAAGCGGGTGAGGTTGAGGCGGAAGCTCTGGTTGCCGTTGGACGTCTGGTAGGTGACCTCGCCGTTCTCGGCGATGTTGATCGCGACGGTGCCGGCGGGCACGGGCTGGAAGCCGCTGAGGACGGGGAGGCCCTCGGCGGTGACGACCTGGCCGGCGGCGTTGAGCTTGAAGGTGCCGTCGCGGGTGTAGGCGGTGGTGCCGTCGGGGCGCTGGACCTCGAAGAAGCCGTCGCCCTGGAGGGCGACGTCGAGCCGCTCGCCGGTGTTGGTGAGCTGGCCCTGGGTGAAGACCTTGGAGGTGGTGGCCACGCGGGAGCCGTTGCCGACCTCGATGCCGGTGGGCAGGAGGTTGCCGCCGCCGTTTTCCGCGCCGGCGTTGCGGGGGCTCTGGTAGAGCAGGTCCTGGAAGCCGATGGTGCTGCGCTTGAAGCCGGGGGTGTTCACGTTCGCGAGGTTGTTCGCGATGGTGTTCAGGTTGAGCTGCTGGGCTTCCATGCCGGTGGCGGCGGAGTAGAGCGAGAGGTTCATGGGCTAGAAAAGGGGGAGGGGTTCAGCTGAGGGTTTCGATGGTGCGCTCGAGCAGCTTGTCGCGGCTCTGGATGAGGCGCTGGTTGGCCTCGTAGGCGCGGGAGATGCTGACCAGGTCCACCATCTCGCGCAGGGGCTTCACGTTGCTGCCCTCGAGGTAGCCCTGCTGCACGACGGGCTTCTCGACCGGGCGCATGCCGGCGCTCTCGTCCGCGAGGAAGAGGCCGCCGGCGAGCGGCACGAGGCGCTCCGGGGCGGCGGGCTCGGCGACGGCGAGGCGGCCGAGGATGGCCGCGCCCTGGCGGACGGTGCCGTCGGCGTTGATCACGGGCGGGCCGCCCTGGGGCAGAAGCTGGATGGGGTTGTTCTGGTCCGAAAGGACGGGCAGGCCCTGGCTGTTCACGATGGTGCGCTGGGCGTCGAGGCGGAACTCGCCGGCGCGGGTGTAGGCCAGGGTGTCGTCCGGCATGCGGACGGTGAAAAAGCCGTCGCCGGCGAGGGCGAGGTCGAGCTCGCGCTTGGTCGGGCTGTTTTCCCCGGGCTGATAGACCACGCTGTAGCGGGTTTGCGGATACAGGGAGGCGACGCCCTCGCCGCGGTCGGGGCGCGCGCCGGGCGCCACCAGCACCTCGCCCATGGGCAGCGAGGCGACCTGGACGGCGCGACGCTTGAAACCGGTTATCTGGCTGGAAGTGATGTTCTGCGAAACAGCCTCCTGCCAACGCTCAAGAGAGCCGAGGGCGGCTGCGCTTTGGTAGAGGCCGACGTTCATGCGCGGTCTCTAAGCACAGTCGATGCCACATATGTAAATCGTTATTTACCATAGCTTTTAGATAAATATCCGCCGGGCGGGAAAAATCGGCCGGCGCACCGGGCAGTTTTTGCCGAGAGGCGGCGCGGCCGCGATTCACCGGCATACCAAGCAACGGTGTCGCGGCGCGCGAAGGCTCGAAGCCAGACGGCTCCCCTGCCCTTTCCCACCGGTCTGAAGCGACGGCGGTCCGGCTCAGGAGCCGGAGGCGTAGAGACAGTCGATTTCGGTGCGTTCGCCGCAGGCGCAGGTGACGATAATGCGGACGACGCGGTCGCCCTCGCGCACGGTCTCGACCGAAGCGGGGCGCGCCGGGCCGCCGGCGGAGCAGGCGGGCGCGGCCGCGCGGGCGGCGGGCGAGAGCGCGGGCGGAACCTCGCGCGGGGAGCCGGGCGCGGGCACGCGGGGACGGTCGGAGAGAAAGGATTTCATGGCTGTGCGGCGGGGCGGGACGGCTCGGGAAGGGACGCGGGCGCGATGGAAATGGGAGAGGACTCGCGGGGACGGGCCTCGCCGCGGCCGAGGCGGAGGCTGAGGGTGACGCGCTGGTTTCCCTCGGCCGAAGGATCTAGCATGGGCACGGGGCGGGTGTCGGCGTAGCCGGTGACGCGTTCCACGAGATTTTCCGGGACGGCGTAGCGGACGAGGGCGCGGCGGGCGGCGTTGGCGCGGTCGGCGGAAAGTTCCCAGGCGGTGTAGTCGGGATTGTCGAAGACGAGGCCGGCGCGGGTGTGCCCCTCGACGACCACATGGAAACCGTGGCGGTCGATCATCCAGGCCATGCCCTGCATGACGAAATCGCCCCAGGTGGTGAAGCGGGCGGAGCGGTCCTCGAAGAGCGGCTGCTGGGCGCGATCATAAACGACGATGCGCAGGCCGTCGCTGGTGACCTGCACGTCGATCGGCTTGTCGGCCAGGGCGGAGTCGAGGTTGAGGAGGCGGTAGACGTCCTTGGCGACCGAGTTGAGAAACTGAAGGTCGATGGACTGGGCCGAGGTGGCCGCGGCTTGGTTTTTGCCGGTGCCCTCCTCGCTCTGACGGTTGGCGGGTTTGCTGGATTCGAAGTCCAGCAGGCCGGATTTGTTGTCGTAGGGCGAGGTGAAGGGGTTTTGGAAATACTTCGAGGTGGCGATGAGGATCTCCTTGTCCTGGGCGGAGAGCCACATGACCAGGAAGAAGGCCATCATCGCGGTCATGAAGTCCGCAAACGCCACTTTCCACGCTCCGCCTTTGCCAGCCATTGTTTAAAGGGGTCGGGGGTTGGAGGGGAGGCGCAGGACTCGGGGCGGGGCGATCATTTGATCGCCTTGAGCAACTCCTCGAGCTCGTCGGCGGCGGGCTGACAGTCGTGGCTGACGGTGCGGCGGGCGACCTCGATGGCGGTGATGGGAGCCATGCCCTTGGCGAAGCCGGCGATGGCGGTGGAAATGCTGCGCAGAAAGGCGAGTTCGGAGGCGTTGACGGAGCTGATGCGACCCGCAAGCGGCGAGACCACGCCGTAGGCGGCGAACACGCCGAGCATGGTGCCGGTCAGGGCGGCGGCGACCTTGGCGCCGACCGCCTCGGGACCGTCGGCGATGGCGGACATGGTGTTGATGATGCCGAGCACGGCGGCGACGATGCCGATGGCGGGCAGCGAATCGGCGACGAGCTGCAAGGCGTGCACGGGATGGGAGGCCTCCTCCTCCTTGGCCTTCAGCTCGGCCTGAAGGAGAGACTCCAGCTGGTCGGGCTTGATCTTGCCGTCGATGATGGGCCGCATGCCGTTCACGAAAAACTCGAGGCGGGCGTGGTTGGCGACGAGTCCGGGATATTTGGAGAAAATCGCGCTGCCCGAGGGATTCATGACATGCTCCTCGAGGGCGATGAGGCCGTTGCGCCGACCAACGAGGAAGATCTCGTAGGCGAGTTTGAACATCTCGACGTAGCTTTCCTTGGAGTCGCCCTTTCCAGACAGGCAGCCTTTGATCTTCGCGATCACCTCCTTGATGACGGGCATGGGCGTGGCGACAACGAGCACTCCGCCCGCCATGCCGAAGATGACCACGAATTCCGAGGCGTGCAAAAGGACCCCCGGATGGCCGCCGGCCATCATGAAGCCGCCGAGCACCGACAAGAAAACGACGACGAGGCCTACGATGATCAGCATGACGGGGAAGAGGAGACGCGCCGCGGGTCAGCGATTGCGGGCGGCGGCGATGTGGGCGCGCAGGCCGAGGATGGCCCGGGCGTGGATCTGGCAGATGCGGGACTCGGTGAGCCCGAAGACGGCCGCGATCTCGGCGAGGCGCATGTTTTCGTGATAATACATCGCAAGGACACGCCGTTGAATATCGGGCAACTCGGCGATTTTTTGAGTGATTATTTCGGAAAGCTCCTGCTGCTCCATCTGGCTCTGGACGGGAACGGCCTGGTCGTCGGCGATCATCTCGTGGCGGCTGACGCCGCCGCCGTCCTCGCCCTCGGGGTTGTCGTCGATGGCCACGAAGCTGATGGGGCGCACCTCGACCATCCAATGCTCGTATTCCTTCTGGGTGAGTCCCAGATGGGCGCAGATCTCGGCGTCCTCCGGGGCCCGGCCAAGGCTCTGCTCGAGCTCGGCGATGGCCTGCTTGAGCTTGCGGGCCTTGGCGCGGGCGCGACGGGGGAACCAGTCCAGACGGCGCAGCTCGTCGAGCACGGCGCCGCGGATACGGGTGGTCGCGTAGGCGGCGAACGTGTTCTGCTGCTCGGGGTCGTAGCGGCGCACGGCGGCGATCAGGCCGGTCACGCCCACCCCGTAGAGATCGTCGACGTCGACATGGGAGGGCAAGGTGAGGCGCAGCCGGTCGACGACGTTGCGCACGAGAGGCAGGTAGCGCTCGATGAGCTCCTTGTCGTCCACCGTGCCGCCGGCGGACTGGTAGGCCCGCCAGGCGGAGCCGGCGGCGGGCGGGGCTTCCGGCGCGACGGTTGCGGACGGGGGAAAGGGGGAAGCGACGGTTTTCATGACGCGAAAAATACGATGGGGTTAGCGACGCGGGACGGAGGCGGACGCCGGGACGGGGACGGCGGCGGGAACAGGACGGGCCGGGGCGGCGGTCTTGGCGGGAGGAGTGGCGGCGGGGGCGGGCGCGGAGGCGGCGGCCTCGGCGGCCTCGGCCTCGGCGCGACGTGCGGCGAGAGTGTGGGCGAAGGCCTGCTCGAGCCCCGACCAGAACCAGCGGCCCACGAAGGCGCACAGGAGGCAGGCGAGCGCGGCGTCGCGCAGAAGCGGCTCGAAATCGCGGCCGGAGGCCAGGCCGACGCCACCCACGAGGAAAAATCCGAACGCGCCGGAAATCAGAAACGCGAATCTCATGCGACGGCCTCCGTCATGCCCGCGCGCGCCGGCAGGGTGCGGCGAAGGAGTTCATCCAGCACGTCCGTGATCATCTCGCCCGTGAGGCCCGGGCCGGTGCCGAGGAACAGGGGCGAGAGCTCTCCCTCGAGAAGAAATTCCCAGAGGCGGCCCCAGCGGGGCGTCTCGTCGAGATGCGTGCAAACCAGGTGGGTGGCGCCGTGGGCGAGGCCGCGGGCGTAGGCGGCGCGCAAGGCGTCGGATTCGTAGGCGGCGTTGAGCACGAGCACTCGGCCCTCGAAACGCTCGGCGGCGAGAAACTTCGCCAGCGCCTTGTCCTCGGCGGAGCCGGGCTCGGGCAAGGCGGGCAGATCCGCGAAAAGAAAACCCTCGCCAGCCCCGGGGGCGCCGTAGCCGGGAGCGTAATGCTCGACCGGCACGCCGAGCGCCTCGCCGAAGACGTCGAGCAGCGGCGCGGGGTTGGGCCGGCCGAACTCCACCCGCCAGACGCGGCCCGAGGCGCCGCGGTCGATCACCTCGTGGGCGAGGCGCTTGCACAGAGCGGTGGTCCGCCCCGCCCCGGCGCCGCCGAGGAAGGCGACGCGGCGCGGCAAGGGGCGCGCGGGGCGGGCCGCGGCGCGCAGGTCGCGGCGCAGATCGGCCAGGGCCTCGTGAAGGGGGCGCGAAAGGGCGCGCGTCCAGCCCGGCGCGGATTCCAACCGGGCCAGCAGGCGATCGGGGAAGCCGGCCCGGCGCAGCAGCGAGGGCAGGCGCGAGCCGTCGACCAGCGCGAGCGCGGGGCCGGGCGCGAAGGGCTCCGGCTCGGGCGCGGCGGGCGGCGCGGGCGGAGGCAACTCGGCCACCACCTCGTAGCGCGGGGCCCCGAACAAACGGCCCAGGCCGCGGCGCGGCCGGGCCTGCACGGTGAGCACGCGCGCCTCGGCGCCGAGCCTCGCCCGAATGACGGCGACGGCCTCGGCGGCGGAGCCCACCTCGAAGCGATAGGTGCCGGGGGCGGTGGCGGGGAGAGCGGAAGCGGACATGGCGATCAAGGCGGATCAGGCGGCGGCGCGCGCCGGGACGGGGGCCGCGGCGAGGCCGGGCGGGACGGGGATGATGCCGGCGTTCTCCACCTCGGTGCTGGCCGGCAGCTCCTGGTAGGCGATGACGGCGACGCGGGGGAAGGACGGCTCGAGGAAGCGGCGCAGCGGGAGGCGGATCTCGGCGCCGACCACGACGACAGCAGGGCCGCCGCCCTCGGTGAGCGAGGCGACGCCGCGCGAGAGGTGCTCGAGCAGGTGGCGGCCGAGCACGGGATCGAGGGCGAGGCCGACCTCGCCGGGCGAACGGTGCACGCGGCCGGCAAGGGCCTGCTCCAGGCGGGGATCGAGGGTCAGGGCGCGGACCACGCCCGGGCGCGACTCGTATTCACCGATAAAATACATGCCGAGCCGGCGGCGGACGAGCTCGCTCAGGTCGTCAGGATTCTTGCTCGAGGGGGCGAAGTCGGCGACGCCCTCCAGGATCACGGGCAGGGCGAGCACGGGCACGCCCTCGCGCAGGAGGTTCTGGAGGACGCGCTGGATGATGCCGAGGTTGACCAGATCGGGCAGCAGCTCGGAGACGAGGGCCGGATGGGTGGTCTTCACGTGGTCGACCAGCGTCTGGACGTCCTGGCGGCCGAGCAGCAGGTGAGCGGAGGTCTTCAGGACCTCGGAGAGATGGGTGACGATGACGGAGGCGGCGTCCACGACGGTGTAGCCGTTTAGCTCGGCCACCTTGCGCTCGCTCTCCTCGATCCAGACGGCGTCCAGGCCGAAGACGGGCTCCCGGCAGGGCGTGCCGCGCAGCTGAACGCGGCTGCCGCCGACGTTCATCGCCATCCAGCGGCCGGCGAAAACGGAGCCGCGGCCGACGGCCTTGCCGCGGAGGAGGAAGCGGTAGTCGTTGCTCTCGAGCTCGAGATTGTCGCGCACGGAGATGGGCGGGACGATGACGCCGCGCTCGCGGGCCAGGGTCTTGCGCACGCCGGTGATGCGCCCGAGCAGGTCGCCGCCGCGGCCGGCGTCGGCGAGGGAGAGCAGGCCGTAGCCGACCTCGATGGCGAAGACGTCCTGGTCGATGACGCGGCGGAACTCCTCGGCGATGGGCGAGGCGGAAGAAGGGGACGCCGGGGAGCCGGCGGCCGGCGCGGCGGACTTGGCCGCGGCGGAGGGAGCCGGCGGCTCCTCCGCGAACTCGTCGGGCCGCTGGCGCGCGAGCTGGCGGCCGGCGTAGTAGGCGAGCCCGCCGAGGATGGCGAAGGGCAGGATCGGCATGCCGGGCAGCAGGCCGAAGGACATCATCATCACGCCGACGACGCGCAGGGCGCGGGGGTAGGCGGTGAGCTGGCGGCCGACGGAGGCGCCGAGGTTGCTGTTGTCGGAGGCGCGGGTGACGAGCACGCCGGCGGCGACGGAGACGATCAGGGCGGGGATCTGGGAGACGAGGCCGTCGCCGATCGACAGCAGGGTGAATTTTTGCAGCGCCTCGGGCAGGCTCAGGCCCATCTGGAAGACTCCGATGGCGAAGCCGCCGAGGATGTTGACGAGGGTGATGAGAATGCCGGCGACGGCCTCGCCGCGCACGAACTTCGACGCGCCGTCCATCGCGCCGTAGAAGTCGGCCTCCTTCTGCACCTTCTTGCGGCGGGTGGCGGCGGTGACCTCGTCGATCGCGCCGGCGTTGAGCTCGGCGTCGATGGCCATCTGCTTGCCGGGCAGGGCGTCCAGAGTGAAGCGGGCGCTGACTTCGGCGATGCGGCCCGCGCCCTTCGTGATGACCACGAAGTTGATCAGGACGAGAATGATGAAGACGACGAAGCCGACGACGTAGTTGCCTTGGATCACGAAGCGTCCGAAGGAATCGATGACGCCGCCGGCATGGCCCTGGGTCAGGATGAGTCGCGTGGTGCAGATGTTGAGCGCCAGGCGGAAGAGGGTGAACGCGAGCAGGATGGTCGGAAACCCGGAGAACTCGGGCGGATCCTTCACGTAGATCACGACCATCAGCACGAGCAGCGAGAAGCCGATGCTGATGGCGAGCAGCCCGTCCAGCAGCAGGTCGGGCACGGGCATGATCAGCAGCATCACCGTGGCGAAGAGCGCGACGGTGAAGACCAGGTCGGCGCGGCGCTGGAAAAGCGGGCTGAGGCCGGTGTCGGCCGGCGCGGCGGAGGCGGCGGGCTGGCTCATGCTCCAAGACCTCCCGAGACGGCCGCGGCGGCCCTGCGCGAGGGCAGCCGGTAGAAGTAGTAGCGATGCGTGCGGTAGACGAACGCGAGGATGCCGGCGACGGCGTGGAAAAGATCGGAGGGGATGGGTTCGCCGACGCGAGCGGTGGCGTAAAGGAGACGCGCGACGGGCCGATTCTCGACCATCGGCACCTCATGCTCGGCGGCGAGGGCCTTGATGCGGCGCGCGAGGGCGTTTTCCCCCTTGGCGAGCACGACCGGCGCGGCGTCGACCCCGCGCTCGTATTTCAAGGCGACGGCATAGTGGGTGGGGTTGGTGACGACGACGTCGGCGGTGGGCACGGCGGCGAGCATCTGGCGCTGGGCGAAGCGGCGGGCCATGCGGCGCACCGCGGCCTTCACGTGCGGGTTGCCGTCGGACTGCTTGTGCTCCTCCTTCACCTCCTCGCGCGTCATCATGAGATCGCGGTGGGTCTTGATCCGCTCGTAGGCGTAGCTCGCGGCGGCGATCACGCCGAGCACGAGCAGCAAACGGGAGATGAGAGCGAAGGCCGACTCGCGCAGGAAGCGCCCTAGGTAGGCGACCTCCACGGGCAGGCTGAAAAGCGGATCGGCGAGCAGCTCGCGCATCGCGAGCCAGAGGCAGCCGCCGACCGCCAGCATCTTGGCGAAATCCAGTCCGGCGTGGGCCAGCGCGCGGGTGGTGAACAAGCGCTGGAAACCGGCCAGCGGGTTGAGCCGCTCGGGTTTGAAGCCGAAGGCCTTGGGGGTGAAATTAAAGCCGCTTTGCAGGCCGCCGGCGAGCAGCGCGGCGACGGCGGTGGCGACGAGCATGGGCAGCAAAACCAGCCCCACCACCCGCGCGGCCTCGAGCAGCGGGATCGGCACCTCGCCGGACTGAAAGCGCACCGTGTGCAAATGGGCCAGCAGGGTGGCCGTGTAGTCGCGAACCTGGCGCGCGCCGTCGCCCAGACCGAGGGTCAGCGCCATGAAGCCGGCCGCCAAGGCGAAGACCACGGCGATCTCGGGGGAACGCGCGAATTCCCCCCGCTCGAGGGACTCGCTCAGCCGCTTGCTGGTCGGCTCCTCGGTTTTTTGATCTTTGTCGGCTTCGGCCATCGCGCACGATTTCGCAGAGCACGTGCCACCCGCTTTCACCGCCCTTTAACCAACTGTATATCAGTTGATTAAAACTCTTTTATTCGGCCTACCCGTTACTCTTCTCTAGTCTGTTCGCGAACCCGCGTCTTAGCGGCAGATTTTGCCGGGGTGGGTGGCGAACCCAAAGGCAAAACATTAGCGCGTGCCGACGAGCTCCAGCATGCGCCAGGGAAGGCGATCAAACTCGCCTTCGAGGTAGCGGGCGAAGAGCGCGCCGGCGCCGCCGAAAAGCGCGATGCCGAGCAGGGCGCGCAAAGACATGCTGACGATGAAGACGTTCATCTTGGGCACGGCGCGGCCGAGGATGGCGAAGCCGGCGGTGATGACGAAATTCAAGGCGATGAACGGCGCGGCCATGCGCAGCGCGAGCTCGAGCAGCGCCACGACCGCGCCGACCAGCGTCTCCGCCGCCGCCCCGGAGAGCCGGCCGGTGCCGGCGGGCGCGATGTCGAAGCTGCGCGCGTAGGCGGCGAGCACGCCCTCGTGCGCGTGGAGCAGGAAAAAAAGCACGCCGGCGAAAAGGCCCATGAAACTGGGCAAGGGCTCCTGCGCGGGCACGGGGGCGTCGAACCCGGGCACGGCGATGAGGCCGACCTCGCCCGCGATGATGCGGCCGGCGAGCTCGGCGGCCGAGAGGAGGATGCGCACCACCAGGCCCATGGCGAGGCCGAGCAGCAGCTCGTTGATCGAGGCCACGGCCAGTCCGGCGAGGCTGGCGGGCGGAGGAATGGAGGCGGCGGGGGACAGGCCCGCGAGCAGTGCGCCCATGGAGACGGCCAGGGTGACGCGGACCACCGCCGGCAGGGCGCGTCCGGCGAGCGTGGGCAGCGCGGCGACGATGCCCACCGCGCGCAGCGAGCCCATGACCGTGATCAGCGCGGGTTCCCAGGCGTCCATGGCGGGGCGGGAGGCCGGGCCCTCACGGCCCCATCGTCGCCATGCGGGCGAAGCTTTGCACTGTGAACTCGCCCAGCATGCGCAGCACCCAGGGGGCGAGCACGAGCAGGAGCCCGGCGCAGGCGACGAGCTTGGGCACGAAGGTGAGCGTCTGCTCCTGGATGCTGGTGACGGACTGGATCAGGCTGGTGACGAGGCCGACCACGAGGATAAGCACCAGAAACGGCGACATCAGCATGAGCGAGAACGTCACCAGCGTCTTGAAGATCTCGATGGCGGCCTCGGCGTTCATACGTTGAAACTCTGGACCAGGCTGCGCACCACCAGATGCCAGCCGTCGACGAGCACGAAAAGGAGGAGCTTGAAAGGCAGCGAGATGATGGCGGGCGGCATCATCATCATGCCGAGCGACATCAGGACGGAGGAGACGAGCAGATCGATGACGAGGAAGGGCAGGAAGATGAGAAAACCCATCTGGAACGCGGTCTGAAGCTCGCTGATGACATAGGCGGGCACGACGACGCGCAGCGGCAGATCGGCCACGCGGGTGGGAGGGAAGCGGCCGAGCTGGAGAAAGAACTCGAGGTCGCGCGTGCGCGTCTGCTTGAGCATGTATTCCTTGAGCGGACCGGAGGCGGCCTCGAGGGCCTGCGCGGTGCCCATCTTGCCGTCGAAGTAGGGCTTGAGCCCGGCATCGTAGGAGCGTTCGAGCACGGGCCCCATGACGAAAAGCGTGAGGAACAGCGAGAGGCCGACGACGATCTGGTTGGCGGGCGCGCTGGGCACGCCGATCGCGGTGCGCACGAAGCCGAGGACGATGACGATGCGGGTGAAGCACGTCATGAGCAGCAAAAGTGAAGGCGCGAGGCTGAGCAGCGTCATCACCAGCACGATCTGCACGCCCACGCTGGCGGAGCCGGACTGGGCGCCGCCGTCGAGATCGATGTTCAGCCGCCAGGGCTGGGCCGCGGGCGCGGCGGCCGGGGCGGAGGCAACTGGATCCAACGCGGCCGGCTCGGCGGGCGCGGCCGGCTCGGGCGGCAAAGCCGGCGATGCGGCCTCCTGGGCGCCCAGCCACGCGGCGGAGGCGAGCCAGAGGCACAACAGGGCGCGTAGGCGGCGGAAAAACTCAGGCGTCGTCATGATCGCCGTCCTCCGCGCCGGGGGCGGAATCCAAATCCGACAGCAGACGGATGCTGCCGGGGGCCACGCCGATGAGAAAACGACGCCCGTCCACCCCGGCCACGACGAGAAACTGGCGGTTGCCGAGGGCGCGGGTGTCCTCGATCACGATGCCGCCGCCGCGGCGGACGGCGGCGGAGGGAGAGCGGCGGCGCCAGAGCCAGTAGCAGCCTGCGCCGAGGCCGACGACCAGGACGAAGGCCCACGCGGGGCCGGCGGAGGGAGAGGGGGCGGGCGCGCCGGGCGCGGCCGAGGGACGGGTGTCCGCCGGGTAGAGAATCTGGTCGGGAGCGGGGCCGGCGGAGGGCTCGGCCGCGTTCATCGGCTGCGCCGTCTCCAATACGGCGCAGCCGACTACCACTAGCAGCCAGCGGGTCACGCTGGAAAGGGAAAGAGCCCCGGACGTCATGACGTCTTGGATACGAGCTCGGTGATCTTGATGCCGAAGTTCTCCTCGACGACCACGACCTCGCCGTAGGCGACGAGCTTGTCGTTGACGTAGAGGCCGACCGGCTCCGAGGCGCGATGCTGGAGCTGGATGACGGAGCCGGGCGCCAGGGCCAGCACCTCGCGCATGGGCAGCAGGCAGGAGCCGAGCTGGACGGTGACCTTCACCTTCACGTCGAGAACCAGATCTAGGGAAGCGTTGTCCATGGGAAATCAGGGCCGGTCTTCGGCGGCCGGGTTTAGTTTTTGGGCGAGACGGACGGCGACCACGTCGCCCTCGAGGCCGACGGTGCCGTTGAATTTGGGCGCGCCGCTGAGCAGCACGCGGGTGCGATCGAGGATGTCGACCGGCAGCTCGAGGACGTCGCCGACGCGGAGCGCGGCGACCTCGCGAAGGGGCATGTCGGCCAGCTCCCATTCGGCGCGGACGGGGATGCGCACGTGCTCGTAGACCTCGCGCCACTGGGCGGGGGCGGGCGGAGCGACGGGGGCGGAGTCCTTCTGGCGGCGCTGCTGGAGGGACTTCACCAGCGGCTCGATGGTGTAGTAGGGCAGGCCGATCTGGATCTGCTCGGAGCAGTCGCCGAAGCCGACCTCGATGGCGATGGCGAGCACGACGGCGTCGCGCGGCGAGGTCTGGAGGAAACGTCCGTTGTTCTCGTGCCCGATGATCTGGGGGTGGAGTTCGCGGTCCTCGCGCCACTGGGCGCACCATTCGTCGAGGATGATGCGGACGACGTCCTCGAGCAGGGCGACCTCGATCTCGGTGAGATAGCGCTCGGCCTTGACCGAGTGGCCGCGGCCGCCGAGCAGGCGGTCGACGAGGGTGAGGGCGAGGCGGGGATTGATGTCGAGCACGCCAACGCCGAG
>JAIXVY010000217.1 GCA_027482505.1 Opitutaceae bacterium
GCTGCGCGAGCTGGGTGGGGATGATGCAGTCGAACATGTCCACGCCGCGATGCACCGCCTCGAGGATGTCGATCGGCGTGCCCACGCCCATGAGGTAGCGCGGACGGTCCTCGGGCAGCGCGGCGGCGGCGATTTCGGTGAACTCGTAGCGTTGCTCGGACGTCTCGCCAACCGCGAGCCCGCCGATGGCGAGCCCGTCGAAGGGGAGCGCGCTTAGAAACTCCGCGCTGCGCAGACGCAGGTCGCGATGGCAGGCGCCCTGCACGATGCCGAAGAGGGCCTGCGGCGAGTCGTCGCCGCGCGCCTTGAGCGAGCGGACGGCCCAGCGGTGCGTGAGCTCCATCGCCGCCATCGCCTCGGCGTGCCCGGCCGTCGACGGGATGCACTGGTCCAGCACCATCATGATGTCGCTGCCGATGGCCTGCTGCATCGCGATGCTCGATTCGGGTGAAAGGTGGTGCAGTTCGCCGTCCACGTAGCTGCGGAACGAGGCGCCGTCCTCGCGCATCGCGCGGGCGTCGGGCAGCGAGAAAATCTGAAAGCCGCCCGAGTCGGTCAGCACCGGCCGGTCCCAGTTCATGAAGCGGTGGATGCCGCCAAATTTTTTGAACACCTCCGGTCCCGGGCGAAGCAGCAGGTGGTAGGTGTTGGCCAGAACGACCTGCGCGCCGAGGGTCGCCAAATCGTCGCGGGTGACGTTTTTCACCGTGGCCTGCGTGCCGACCGGCATGAAGACCGGCGTCAGCACCTCGCCATGGCGGGTTTGAAAGCGGGTCGCGCGCGCCCTGCTGCCGGGGGCGGTCTTTTCCAAGCTAAAGCGAAGACGTGACATGGGCGATTTCCGGGGCGGTCGGCGAGACGTGCCGTTGCCGGCGCCAAGTGGCGGAGAGGGAGGGATTCGAACCCCCGGTAGGTTGCCCTACACACGCTTTCCAAGCGTGCGCATTAGACCACTCTGCCACCTCTCCGAGACTTGGGTCGTCTGACGGCGGCCGCGAAGCCTTCGCCAAATGACGAAGGGACAGACAAGTGGGTCCGATTAGATCAGGTCAACGGCGAAAATTGGCTGATTTGGCCGGTGTGGCGTCGTCTTTGTTTTTCGCCGCGCCGCGCGCGGGAAATGCTGCTTGCGCGCTCGGGGGACCGGATGCTTCTTTCTCCCCTTTTACGAACAACCGCTAACGACCACGCGATTGCCTCAACGCTTCACGACCATGGTAACTCCAAACAACGAGCTGGCCTATAACACCAAGATCGAGGGCGACATCGTCGTGACCAAGGCCGACGCCGTCATCAACTGGCTCCGCTCCAATTCCGTCTGGCCCATGCCCATGGGTCTCGCCTGCTGCGCCATCGAGCTGATGGCCGGCGCCTCCAGCCGCTTCGACATCGCCCGCTTCGGCTCCGAGGTCTTCCGCTTCTCGCCCCGCCAGGCCGACTGCATGATCGTCGCCGGCACCGTCACCTACAAGATGGCCCCCCACCTGCGCCGTATCTACGACCAGATGGCCGAGCCGAAGTGGGTCATCGCCATGGGCGCCTGCGCCTCCTCGGGCGGCATGTATCGCAGCTACGCCACCCTCCAGGGCGTGGACCGCATCGTTCCCGTCGACGTCTACATCTCCGGCTGCCCCCCGCGCCCCGAGGCCCTGCTCGACGCTCTTATCAAGCTGCAGGACAAAATGCGCCGCACGCCCGGCACCACCAAGCAGCTCATCTCGGCCTAACTCGTCCCCGGTCCCCACTCATGTCCGCTTCCGCTCCCGCCGCTCCGGTCCCGCCCGTCGCCGCCCAAGCCGCCGCCGCTTCGCCCGCGACCGAGTTGCTCGCCGCCCTCCAAGCCAAGTTCCCCGCCGTCGCCACGCGTCCGAGCGGCGACCACCCGGCCTTCAAGCTGCCCATGGGCGACGTCGTCGCCGCGCTGAAGTTCCTCCGCGACGAGAAGGGCTTTGATCTCCTCAGCGACGTCACCGCGGTCGACTGGGATGTCGAGGCCAGCCCGCGTTTCTCCGTCGTCTGGCACGTCCTTTCGACCACCCACCACGGCTACGTTCGCCTCGTCGCCGACTGCGCCAGCGACAGCGAGCCCTCCGCTCCGAGCGTCGTTTCCCTCTGGGCCGGCGCCAACTGGCACGAGCGCGAGACCTTCGACCTGATGGGCATCCGCTTCGAGCAGCACCCGGATCTCCGCCGCATCCTCATGTGGGATGGCTATCCCTACCACCCGCTGCGCAAGGACTTTCCGCTGGCCGGCATCGAGACCTCCTTGCCCGACATCGAGGTCGCCGAGCTCACCAAGACCCCCGTCGCCCCCGCGCCCATGATGGGCGGGCCCTTCGTCGCCTCCACCGGCGAGATGAACCTCACCGAGGCCGAGCCCCGCGCCAAGGACGAGTCCTGGAACGAGCGTAACGAAAAACCGAATACGCTCTAACCCGCGCCGCGCCCGCCGCCCAACCGCCGCCCACGCCACCTTTCAGTCATGCCGACCGACTACTCTTTCCCCGACAGCGCCGCCAAGACCGCCAGCGCCGTCGAGGCCCCCGAGTTCCAGACCGAGAAGATGTCCCTCTCGATGGGACCTTCCCACCCCTCGACCCACGGCGTGCTCCGCCTCCAGCTCGAGCTCGACGGCGAGATCGTCACCAAGTGCGACCCCGTCCTCGGCTACCTGCACCGCGGCGACGAGAAGATCGCCGAGAACATGACCTACAACCAGTTCGTGCCCTACACGGACCGGTTGGACTACCTCGCCCCTCTCGCCAACAA
>JAIXVY010000408.1 GCA_027482505.1 Opitutaceae bacterium
GGCAAGGTTTGAGCGACTACCGTTTCGGACAGGCCGGTGTGTGGCTGCGTTTCTTCACCAACCAGACCACCAGCTCTACCACCACTCCGGCGCCGGTTGCGGTGGGTTATCAAATCGTGCGCATGAAGCCGCAGGCAAACAGCACCGTGCGCGAAATGCGTTACCTGCTCTTTCGTTCCGTTGTGCGCCCCGGCCCTACCACCTCTACGACCCGCTCGGTTCAAGAAGCTGGCTTCGATCTTACCGACAACACCGCCAATCGCTACAATCAGCCTACGGCCGCCAATTCAGGCAACCTTGAGCCGGGCGGACTCCGCCAGCCTGATCGCACCCTCCTGATGGCGAACAACGTGGTCGATTTCGGCGTGCGTTTCTGGCGACGCAACCCGGCCACCGGCCAAGATGTTCTTCTGTTCCCAGCCGATAATACCGGACGGCCTGATAATACTGCGCTTGGTTACGCCGCTACCATGGATCTTCCTGGATCGGTTACCGCCGCCGGCGGCGCACCGAGCACCATTCCTTTCGGCAATAATCTCACCCTTGCCGGCTTCAACACCGCCGGCGAAGACGACATTGGCTTTCCTGATTACGCGGAGGTCATGATCCGCGTGCTCACCGAGGAAGGCGCCCGCCTCATAGCCGCCTACGAAAACGGCGACAGCGTGGCGCCCACTCAATCCGGCGCCGCTCCTACGCAGGCCGAAAAGGACGCCTATTGGTGGACCTTGGCCGAGCAGCACAGCGTCGTTTATACCGACACCATCCCTCTTCCCGCTCGTCCCCTCTGAGCCTTCGTCATGTCCCCGCGTCTTCCCGTTCTCTTTTCCGCCGCTCCTCGTCGTCGAGGCATAGCGCTGCTGGTCACCATCATTCTTCTTTCCTTCTTGGTTCTGATCATGGTGGCGATGAGCTCGCTTGTCCGGGTCGAAACCAAGATCGCCACCAATCAAGATACCTTGGCCCAGGCGCGCCAGAACGCGCTGATGGGTTTGAATGTGGCCTTGGGTAAGTTGCAGGAAACCGCTGGACCTGATCAACGCGTGACCGCCCGCGCCGATTTGATGGAGAACAACAACGCCATCATTTCTCCGGCCCGTAAGTATCAAATGAATATGACCGGCGTGTGGGACACGTCTGGTGCGGGTGCGCCCCGCTTGATCACTTGGCTGGTCAACGGCAATGAAGACTTGGAAGGCAAAGATCCTAATATCGAACCTGATTCTGGCCCGACGGCGGGGGCGCAAAGCGTGTCTAATTCTAGGGTGCTTACCTTCAATGTCAGTGATTCCGGTGCAGGTGGCGATCATCGCTCGAACGAGCCTCTATTTGACGACGTCAATCCTCCCGCCGCCACCTTCGACCCGACTGGCATAACGGGTTCCACTGCGCCAGACTTTCAGTTTGGTGATGGGCGAGTCTACTTGGTGGCGAATGGGTCGGTAGATGTCACTGATAAGGAGTTGAGCAAGGTTGTGGGAGCGTCACATAAGCACGCGGTCAACGAACGCGTCTTGGTGCGCAAGACTCCCATAATCGTGGATGGCGGCAAACTACCCGGCAAAGCCGCCGGTTCTGATGTTACGATCGGACACTACGCCTACTGGGTGGGCGACGCTGGCGTCAAAGCCTCGATGGGCGCGGCGAATCAGACCGCCGATTTGGATTACGACGATTCCGCAGTCGCGGGCGACGGCACGGATTACGAAGGCGGCACTGCGGCCAACCAACCGGACTACATGAACCGCAAGTGGATCAATTCTCTCCAGCTTCAAGGAGCGCGTCCCGATTTGCTGCTGCGGCCCAGCTACGACGCCACGGGTGGCGCGCTCATTGATGATATCTTTGTTATCAACAACGCTCCGTCTTACTTGAACCTCAACCAGCAGAACGTTGATCGCCGGGTGATTTACGGTGTGGTAATGCATCCAAAGGTTTCGGATAACTACACCAAGTTTTTTTCTCTGAATCAAATCCAAGACTTCTTGGTAGAGGATTCCTTCACTGCCGGGCCCCAGCTTGCCGGTGTGCAGCCTGTGCCTTCTTCCGCCAATTCCTTGGAGGATTTCCGGGCGGTGATAGGCACAAGGATGAAGCAGCTGTATCATGATGTGACGCCGCAGACTTTTAGCGTGATGACCAACATGCTGACCGGCGGCTTGCGGACCGATATTAGCGCCACCGCGGGCCTTAATCAGATGCCAGTAAATCTACGCGCAGGTGTAAAGCAGTTCACGGAGGTATGGCGTCCTAGCAAAGCACTCAGCACTACGACTAACTTAGCCCTATTGCAACAGGAGTTGAAATCAGAGCCTGTTGCTGCGTCTCCGGCGCCTACCACAACGGATTCCTCCTATCCTATAGCTCCGGTTGTCACGGAGTTTGAATTGACTATAGATCCGGCTGTTTCCGGGGGCGCTATCTCTTTCGGGCTTTCGGGAAAAGTGGAGCTTTGGAATCCTTACGCGGCCGAACTGCGAATCAGCAAAGCTTTGCAGATTGGCATTGATGTGAAGGATAATAATAGCAACGCCACCAAGCTTACCGATAGCGACCCGACTACTCCCACCGTCTTGGATTGCAGCTTGGAACGTAGCTTGGCTGTTGCTGCCACAGGCAGCCCATTCAATCTGGTTCCCGCTAACACGGTTTTGCAGCCAGGCGAGGTTCGTGTGTTCAATATAACGATTGCGGCGACTCCTGCGGCAATTGGTCCCTCGGGCACGGCTCTCTCATTCGCGCCGACCGCAACCTCTGTTGATTTTCAAGCATTCGATACTGCTGTATTAAACATTCAGCTCCTGGAGCTAAGCGGGGCTACCACCAGCCCAATTTCGCAATTTAACTCAATCGCGCTTCAAGCTGGCACAGGGCCACAGGCCGCGGCTTACCTACACTTCCGGCTAAAAGATTGGGTCAACGTAACCAACGAAAACGACTGGCTTGCTTTTGATCCTCGAGGCCCGGTTTATGCCCAAGCGGCGGTTTTGCCTGGTAGCTTAGGCACCACAGCATCTCTTTTTGCGGCCAACCCTGCCGACGACTTATACGACGCCTCCCGCAAGATTCGCCTCTTTGATGTCCCGCGTCAGGAGGTGCTTAGCGTAGGTAGCCTTAGGCACATGGTCTATAACACAAGCAGCGGGCTTTATGCCATCGGTCGTGAGAATCAGGGTGCGATCAATAACGTTTTCGAGGAGTATTTTTTCTCTTCTGTGCCCCGGAACAATGCGGCTGGGTGGTCTCCAAAATCCGGCGCGCCCTTGGCCAATGGTTCAGTAACGATCATTGATCCCGATCCTCGCCAATCCACCAGCGAGAACGAATTTTGGACCGGCCGCGCGCCCCTGGCTGGCACCGACATGAACGGCCTGCAAAGCAAGGACGCCGCCCAGTATATTTTGGTGAAGGATACCTTGAATATTAATTCCACTTCACCTGTGGCTTGGCGCTCCTTACTTGGTGGAGCGCTGCCGGCGCTTGCCGATCCCAACGCTGCCGGCGCAACGATCGGGTTCGATGATTCAGATCGCCAAGATTATGTTTGGCGTAGCGGGGGCCCTGCCGGCAGCGAGCTGTATGATATGTGGGCCAACTGGCGTTTTTTTGATGGCACCAACGATAAGACAGTCCCGGTGCGTAACGCCTTTTTCCGCTTCCCGCATGCAGCCACCAATATTGGTGAAGACTATGCGATCGCGCGTTCGAATTTGGCTGCGCTTGCCGACAATCCCAGAAACTCGATGGGCACTCGCGAGGAATTGGCCTTCCGCGTGGGCCTTCGCGAGTTGACCCGTGCGCAGGTGGATGAACTCGCTTGGCGCGTGGCCTATCTTGTCAAGAATCCTCCAGCTTGGAATCAGCGCCCCTTCAAGTCTGTTACCCAGTTTATCAATGATGGCATATTGCAGCAGGCAATAGATGCGGTAGGCACTGGTGCTCCTTACCCAATTGCAGGCAATGATCCTATCAACGATCCCGGAAACCAAGGACAGGCTCTGCCGCTGCATTCGCCCGCTTACCTTACTCAGGGTGATATTTTGGAGTTGGTTGGGCACCGTTTGGTGGCGCGTTCCGACACTTTCATCATTCGAGCCTATGGCGACGTCAATGATCCCGATGGCGCTGGCGCCGGTCAGCCCAAGGTTTTGTCCCGCGTTTGGGTGGAGGCCACGGTTCAGCGTATGCCGATGAAGCATCCCACGGCCAAGGATCCCGACGAGAACATGAAACCCACCGACAGCGCCGTTGGTAATTTTGGTCGTCAGTTCCGTATCATTAATCTCCGTTGGCTGCGTCCCGAGGAAGTATAAGTATGCGATTTAGTCTGAAACTTTGTTTGGTCGCTTGCGGCCTCGTGACCGTATCTTGCTGCGGTTTTGCCCAAAACCAAGGATCAGGTCAGGGCGGTCCTCCTGGAGGCTTCAAAACCCAAGTGTCTTTTCTCTTGGTTGCTGGAGCGCCCGTGCTGCCACCCGATGCTTATATCGAATCCGGCCCCAAACGCGTCAGAGTGCCCGTAAGCGTCAACGCGGTGGCTAAATCCGCTCCGGTGGCTTACGAAGGCCCCCATAACCTCGTGCTTTTTGTGGCCCCCCCGCCCGGGGTGGTCGCTCCTGGCGCTCCTGTCGCGCGGGTGGAGTTGCCGAAGGGGCCCCAGTCTTTGGTGCTGCTGGCCCCGGGCGGGGCTCCCGACGCCAAGGGGCCTCCTCAATACGCAGCTTTGGCTGTTCCTGACGATTGGGAGTCTTTTCCAGCAGGCACCGTTCGCGTGCTCAATTTTTCCGGCAAGCGGGCCCAA
>JAIXVY010000081.1 GCA_027482505.1 Opitutaceae bacterium
AAGTGATGGCGGCCTCGAAGGCGATGAACTTGCCCAGCTGCGACATGTCGATGCCGTAGCAGTCCGGGTAGCGGATCTGGGGCGCGGTGGAGACGATGACAATCTTGCGCGGCTGGAGGCGGGTGAGGATGCGCAGGATGGATTTGCGCAGGGTGGTGCCGCGCACGATGGAGTCGTCGACGCACACGAGGTTGTCGCCCGGCTGCACCGAGCCGTAGCTGATGTCGTAGACGTGGCTGGCGAGGTGGTTGCGCATCGACTCCTGGCCGATGAAGGTGCGCAGCTTGATGTCCTTCGACACGACCTTCTCGCCGCGGGGCCAGTTGGTCGTGATGAGGTCGTCGAGCAGCGCGTCGGTGATCTCGCCCTTGGCGGCGGCCTCCTTGATGGCCTTTTTCACCTCGGCGCGGCGTTTCTCGCGCAAGCCGTGCATGAGGCCGAAGTAGGCAACCTCGGCGGTGTTGGGGATGAAGCTGAAAACGGTGCGCCCCCAGTCGCCGTCGACCGAACGAAGCACCTGATCGGCGAGCTGCGCGCCAAGCGCCTTGCGCTCCTTGTAGATGTCGAGGTCGTTGCCGCGGGAGAAATAAATGCGCTCGAAGGAGCAGGAGGCGCGGGGCAAGGGCGCGGTGAACTGCGTCTCGGAGACGCGGCCGTCGCGCTTCATCACGATGGCGTGGCCGGGCGGCACCTCCTTCACCTGGGGGGCGGAGAGATCGAAAATCGTCTGAAGCGGCGCGCGCTCGGAGGCGAAGGCGATGACCTCGTCGTTTTGGAAATAGAAGGCCGGACGGATGCCGGCGGGATCGCGGGCGACGAAGGCGTCGCCGTTGCCGACGAGGCCGCAGAGCGTGTAGCCGCCGTCCCACTTGGAGGCGGAGCGGGTGATCACGCGGCCGAGGTCGAGGCGTTCGCTGATCTGGCGGGAGATTTCCTCGCCCTTCAGACCCTGCTCGCGGAGGGCGCGATAGAGGTCCTCGTGCTCCTCATCGAGGAAGAAGCCGATCTTCTCCAACAGCGCCTGGGTGTCGGTGGCGAAGATGGGGTGCTGGCCCATGCCGACGAGCGCCTGGTTGAGCTCGTCGGTGTTGGTCATGTTGAAGTTGCCGCAGAGCGCGAGGTTGCGCGTGGGCCAGGGCGAACGGCGGAAATAGGGATGGCAGGACGAGATGTTGTAACCGCCGGAAGTGCCGTAGCGCAGGTGTCCGACGAGCAACTCGCCGCCGAAGTCGAAGTGTTTTTTGACCGTGTCGGCGAACTCGGGATGAATTTCGCCCTCGGCCTTCTTCTCGTCATACTGGGCCAGCAGGGTCTTGAAGATCTTGTCGAGCGGGTTGGCCTTCACGCAGCGCTCGCGGAACATGAAGGGCTCGCCCACCGGCATATCGAGCTTCACGCAGGCCACGCCCGCGCCATCCTGACCGCGGTTGTGCTGCTTCTCCATCAACAGGAACAGCTTCGTGAAACCCCAGAGCGGGGTCCCGTATTTCTCCTGGTAATAGGAGAGCGGCTTCAAAAGCCGGACCAGCGCTATGCCGCATTCGTGGGTGATCTTGTCGGACATGAATCAGAAAGGGGGATGGTGGAGAAAAATCAGCGTTTCCCGGGTCCCGCACACACCCCGCCCGCACCCGCACGGTGCGAACTACTCTGCCCAGGGCTGTCGCTCACGGAGACCTTCACGGCATTAAAAATGTGCCATACCGAAGGGACGCCCACTCCGGTCAACGGATTTTTCGACGAAATCACCGTGAAAAGGCCGAAATCGCCGATTGACCGCCCCGCTCCTTGACCGCGCCTCGCGGGTCCCAAACCATTGTGGGTTTTCCCGACCATGCTGACCCTCCGCGGCTCCTCCGCCCTCTCTCCGTTTCGCCTGGAAAAACTTCGCGCCGACCTCGCGGCCGCCGGTCTGCCCGTCCGCGCCATCCGCGCCCAGTTCGTGCACGTGGTCGAGCTCGCCGCCGGGCTCTCCTCCCTGCCTGCCGAGCAGCAGTCGGTCTTGGAAAAGCTCCTGACCTACGGCCCGCGCCGCGAGCTGCCCGCCGTGACCGGCCTCGTGCAAGTCGTCGCGCCCCGCCCGGGCACCATTTCCCCCTGGTCCTCCAAGGCCACCGACATCGCCCACATCTGCGGTCTCGCCGGCGTCTCCCGCATCGAGCGCGTGGTCGAGTTCGTCCTCGAGATCGACAACTCCGCCCTCGCCAAGCCCCTCATGGTCTTGAGCGCAGCCCAGCTCGCCACGATCCGGGGCAAGCTCCACGACCGCATGACCCAGGTCTGCTTCGACAACCTCGACGCCTGCGCCGCGCTCTTCTCGCACGCCACGCCCAAGCCCATGAAAAGCGTGCCGGTCCTCGCCCAAGGCCGCGCGGCCCTTGTCGAGGCCAACACCAGCCTCGGCCTGGCCCTCGCCGAGGACGAGATCGACTACCTCGTAAAAGCCTTCACCACGCTCGGCCGCGACCCGAACGACATCGAGCTGATGATGTTCGCGCAGGCCAACGCCGAGCACTGCCGCCACAAGATTTTCAACGCCACCTGGGACATCGACGGCTCCGCCAAGGACAAGTCGCTGTTCCAGATGATCAAGAACACCTACACGCTCCACCCGGACGGCATCCTTTCCGCCTACAAGGACAACGCCGCCGTCCTCGCCGGCAGCGTCGGCGGTCGCTTCTGGGCCGATCCCGTGACCGGCGAATACTCCGCCCACACCGAGCCGGTCCACATCCTCTGCAAGGTCGAGACCCACAACCACCCGACCGCCATCTCCCCCTGGGCCGGCGCCGCCACCGGCAGCGGCGGCGAGATCCGCGACGAGGGCGCCACCGGCCGCGGCTCCAAACCCAAGGCCGGTCTCACCGGCTTCACCGTATCAAATCTCCGGATACCCGGGGCCG
>JAIXVY010000174.1 GCA_027482505.1 Opitutaceae bacterium
CGCCGCAATCTCGAGGCGGCCGTCGCCGAGCAGGCGCGCGCCTCCGGCCTGCGCGAACGCCTGGCCGCCGCCGAGGCCGAGACCGCCCGCCGCGCCTCCGAACTCGAGGCCGCCCAAACGGAGATCGCCAACCTGCGCGCCACGGCCACCCGCCTGAATGATCAAAGCTCCCGCGTTGAGCGCGATCGCGCCGCCCGCGTCGTCCAGCTCGAGCGCGACAACGCCTCCCTCACCGCCCGCCTGGCCACCGCCCAGCGCACGCTCCAGGAAATCGCCAACGCCGCCGTCGCCGCGCCTGCCGCACGCTCCGCGCTCGCGTCGTCCTCCGCGTCCGCCGCCTCGGCCGGGGCCAGCCTCTCCACCACGCCGCAGCCAACCGCGCCCGCGCCGCGCTTCCACGTGGTCGCCGAGGGCGATTCCCTCTCCCGCATCAGCCTGCGCTACTATGGCACCGGCACGCGTTGGCAGGAAATCTACGAAGCCAACCGCGAACAGTTGAGCGGCGCCAACGCCCTCATCCCCGGCCAGCAGCTGCGCATCCCGTAAAGCGTCTCAATCCCAGCCGCGACCGCTCGCTCCGGACGATAGCCCGCCGGAGATCACGTTCGCCAAAGCGGAGTCGCGCGCAGCCTTTCAACGACCGCGCGAACGGCGGCGGCGGCGAAGCCGCCCCGCACGGGAAACGTCCGGGGATTTCCTCGATCCGCCGGTGTCAGGCGAAGCGAGGCGTCAGCGCGGCGTGCAACTCGCGCACGAGCTTCTCGGTGGTCGCCCAGTCGATGCAGCCATCGGTGATGCTTACGCCATACTGGAGCTTATCCTTGGGCTGCGGGAAGGCTTGGTTGCCGGCGCCGAGGTTGCTCTCGACCATCGCGCCCATGATGGAGCGATTGCCCGCCTGGATCTGACCCGAGAGGGCGCGGATCACGTCGGGCTGCAGCTCGGGCTTCTTGGAAGAGTTGTCGTGCGAGGCGTCGACCAGGATCGAAGCGGGCAAACCGGCCTTGGTGAGCAGTTGCTCGGTCTCGGCGATATGGGCGGCCGAGAAGTTCGGTCCCTTCGAGCCGCCGCGCAGCACGATGTGGCAATCGCGATTGCCGCGGGTGCGCACGGCCGCGGCCGCGCCGTCGAGGCCGATGCCGAGGAAAGTCTGGGGCTGGGCGGCGGCCTTGATGGCGTTGATCGCGACCTGGAGGCCGCCATCGGTGCCGTTTTTGAAGCCGATGGGCATGGACAGACCGGAAGCGAGCTGGCGGTGGGTCTGAGACTCGGTGGTGCGGGCGCCGATGGCGCCCCAGCAAACGAGATCGGCGATGTATTGCGGCGTGATCGGATCGAGAAATTCGGTCGCCGTCGGCAAACCGAGATCCAGCACCTCGCGCAGGAAGGAACGGCCGAGGCGCAGGCCGGCGGCGATATCGTTCGAGCCATCGAGATGAGGGTCCATCACGAGCCCCTTCCACCCCACGGTGGTGCGGGGTTTCTCAAAATAGACGCGCATCACCACCATCACCCGGTCGGAGACGTCTTTGGCCAAGGCGGCGAGACGGCGGGCATAGTCGCGCCCGGCCTCCACGTCGTGGATGGAGCAGGGGCCGATGATAAGCAGGAACCGACGGTCGTCCGTGAAAATGAGCCGCTGAATGTCGCGTCGGGACGCGGTGATGAAGTCGGCCTGGGCCTCGGTCTTGGGCAGCTCGGCAAGCAGCTGGGCGGGCGTGGGCAGGGGGCGGGTCTCGACGACGTTGATGTCGGAGGTCTTTTGCATGTCGTAAACGGTCACCATGACCGGGCGGCATACGCCAGAGCAAGCCAGCGCTTTGCGCGATATGACTGAACTCTGGAGCGTAAACGAAAGCTCTAGGCCGAACGGAGAAGTGGAGTGCGCCGACCCAAGATCGTCCGTTCGTTCATCTCAAAAGCCTCGATCTTCGAGGCCTGAAAATAAGTTGCCCGGTCGCCTACCCCTAAGCGACCGGGCATTTGCTTTCTTAGTTACCCCAAAACTCCTGTTTTTCACAGGAGAAGTGAAATTGATAAGAGGAATAGGCTGCATTTTGCGCCGTCAGTCAATAAAAACTCTCAAAATCTTCCAATTCCCCCGTCGCGCGACCTAGGCAGCCTCGTTCCTCATTCCATGCATCCTGCTAATCTCCAAGGGCTAATAACCACGCCTCCGCGCGCCTGGCTGAGGGTGCGCGGGCCGGATGCGGCGAGCTTTCTTCAAGGGCAATGCACCCAGGATCTGCGTCCCCTGAAGCCGGGGCAGGCGGCTTTGGCGCTTTGGCTGACCCCCAAGGGGAAAATTCTAGGCGAGAGCTGGGTGCTGAAGGACCAGGCGGACGCTTGGTGGCTATGGAGCGCCCACACCGACGGCGAGGCCCTGCGCGCGCGCCTGGAGGACTTTATCATCGCCGACGATGTCACGGTCGAGGCCGAGGAAACCCGCTGGAGACAAACCACCCTCGCCGGCCCGAACGCGGCCGATTGGTTGCGGCAAACGTTGAATGGCGCCCCGCCCCCGTCCCCGGGAGCTTGGGCGGCCTTGGGCGGAGGCATCGTGTTCGCGGGGCGCCGCGGCCTGAGCCAGACTTGGGAATGGCTTTGCCCGGAGGAAAGCGCGACCGCAGGGCCAAGACCTCCGGACACGCTTGGCGCGCTGACCGAAGAG
>JAIXVY010000418.1 GCA_027482505.1 Opitutaceae bacterium
GCTTCATGGCGGTGAAGCCGGCCGCGATGGCGCGCCGGCAGTTTTCGCGCACCTGCTCGTCGGAGTAGTTGAACCAGCCGACGGACGTGTCGTAGCCCGGATAGCCTTTTTTGAGGATGGGGAGACGGTCGCCGCGGGTGGCTTCGGGGCCGCGCAGGAGGGCCAGGGCCTGGTCACGGGTGAGCTCGTCCTCGAGGTTGCTGAGATCGAGGGTGGCGACGATCTGCTCGGGGGACAGGTCGAGCAGGGCACGCCACAGGGGCATGCCTCTTTTTTTCGCCCACAAATCCCAGCAGGCGTTGGTGACGGCGGCGAGGGCGAGCTGGACGACGCCTTTGTGCGGGCCGAGCCAGCGGAATTGCTGTTCGTCGGCCATGAGGCGTTGGATCGCGCCGAACTCGGCCATGACCTCGTCGATGTCGCGGCCGAAAAGTCTCTCGGCGTAGAAGGCGGCGGCGCGGCAGACGAGGTCGTTGCCCTCGCCGAGGGTGAAGGCGAGGCCCGAGCCGACGAGACCGGAGTCGTCGTGGAGCAGCAGCACGGCGTAGGAATAGATCGGGTCCTTGTGGATGGCATCCGAGCCGTGGCCTGAGCCGATGGGAAAGCGGGCGTCGCGTGTGCTTATGCGGGTGATCATGGAGAGAGGCGGTGAAAAACGGGTTAGCGGGGGAGCTCGTCGCCGTAGACCTGGAGTTGTTTGAGCCGAAGCGGGCGGGCTTCGTCGTCGGGCAGGCGGAGGCGGAGGTAGCGGGCGGGGCGGCCCGCGATGTGGGCGCCGGCGACGAACTGGGTGACGGCGACGGACCACTCGGGGGCGAGGGCGTCCGCCCGCCAGATTTCTTCCCACGTGCGGCCGTCGGCGGAGAGCAGCAGCTCGATTCCGCGCGTGCCGGTTTCCCCGGGGGAGTTGACGATGCGCACGCCTTTGACGTTTTTCACCGAGCCGAGGTCGATCTCGGCCCAGGGGGCGCGTTCCGGGCGGGTGAGGAACACCGCGCCGTCGTTTTCGCCCCGGAAAAGGGCGCTGGGGCTCACGGGTCTGTCTCCGGCCAGGCCGGGGGAGCTGGTGCGGAGGGTGGCGGAGCCGGTGATGGGGTCGCCGTAGCCGGGACCGTCGAAGAGGGTGGTGGCGGCGGGGCGCGCGTGGATGGTCGAGACGGGGCGGTCCAGTTTGAGGGCGATGATGGTGTCGATGGGGTCCCGATCCTCGGGCGACATCGACAGGGAGACGCCGTTTTGGTCCTGGGCGAGGCGGACCACGCCGCCGGTCAGCGCGCGGGCGGAGAGGATTTTTTCCTCCAGGGCGGGGAGGCGTAGCGTCTCGCCGGGCCAGCGGAGGACGTGCACGTAGACGGTGTCGCCGCGGTAGGTAGCGCCGCCCCAGGTGCCGTTGCGGAAGGGGCCGCCGCGGGTGTCGCGGATCGACTCGCCATGGAGGCGCAGCCAGTCGCCGAGCGCGGAGAGGACGGCCTGCTCCTTGGGCTGGATGCGGCCGTCGGGCATGGGGCCGGTGTTGAGCAGAAGATTGCCGTCGCCGGTGGCGGTCTGGACGAGCAGGGCGACGACCTCGGCGAGGGATTTCACCGGAGAGTCCGGCACGTAGCCCCAGCGTTTGGTGAGGGTGATGCAGGATTCCCAGGGCCGGCCGTGCTGGAATTGGCCGACGTGTTGCTCGGGCGTGTCGAAATCGCCCGGGATGGAGGCGCGATTGTTGATCAGGATGGCGGGCTGCAACTCGCGCGCCATGCGGTAGAGGCGTTCGGAATCCCAATCCTGTTCGCGGAACATCCCGCCCCACCAGGCGGCGTCGAACCAGAGGATGTCGATCTTGCCGTATTTGGTGAGGAGTTCGCGGACGGCGGCGAACTGGTATTCGATGTATTTGCGGTGGTCTTTTTCCGGGAAGCGGTCGCGCGGGTCGTAGTGGGGGTGATACCACTCGCGCTGGGCGAAGTAGAAGCCGACGGGCATGCGCGCCTCGTGGCAGGCGTCGACGATCTCCTTGATGTAGTCGCGGCCGAAGGGGGAGCGGGTGATCTTGTAGTTGGAGAGGGCGGTGTCCCACAGGTGGAAGCCGTCGTGGTGTTTGGTGACGACGACGATGTAGCCGGCGCCGGCCGACCGGGCGGTGGCGACCCATGCGCGGGCGTCGAAATTTTCCATCCTGAGCTCCTGGTAGAGCCGGTCGTAGATCTCGTCGGGTATGGGGCCCGTGCCGCGGTCGGGCTCGGCGCGGGTTCCGCGGCCCCAGCCGAGCTCGACGCCTTTGAGGCTGGCCACGCCGAAGTGGATGAAGAGGCCGAGGCGGGCCTTTCTCCACCAGTCGATCGCGCCCGGCGGGGCGAAGGAGCTGGCGTCCCATCTTTCCTCGGGGAAGGACTGAAATTTGCGCGCCGGCTGATGCTCCGGGGAGAGGGGGCCTCGCACCGAGCTCTGGGCTTTGAGCACGGGCGCGGCGGCAACGAGCAGGAGGGCGGCGAGGAGGCGATGAAACGAGCGGCTCATGAAGCGGTGGCGCCGAAGAGTTGAAACTCGGCCAGGGCGGGCCGGCCCGAGGCTGCGACCTCGAGGCGGAAGTGGCGCGCCGTGATCGACGCGGAAAACTCGACTTCGCGCGCCGAGCCGATGGCCGTCCCCGAGGCGACCGCGCGCCAGGGGCCCGCCTCGGAGTCCGCGCATGCGATGCGCCAGGCTTCGACGGGACGGTAGTGGGGCGAGGAGGGTTCGCTCAGCCAGGCCTTGCGCACGGGCCGGGCCTCGCCGAGGTCGACGCGCAGCCAGCCACCGCGAAGAAACACGGGATGGTCCGGCAAATTTTGCAGATGAGGAAAGGCGTAGCCCGCCAGCCCGGAGGCGACCTCCTCGTCGCGTCCCGGCGTCCACCAGGTGGCGCAATCGTCGTCGAACGCCGCCTCCGCCCCGTGCATGAAGAGCGGGGCGATGCTGCTGGAGGCGACGGCGGGGCGGCGGTAGGCGAGCGAGCCGGTGCGGGAAAACGGGGCGATGGCGGGCAGGGAAAGGGGATCGCCGTCGACGGTGAGTTTGATGATGTTGACGGAGCCGTCGCGTTCGGCCGCCGGGAGGCGGACGGCCAGGCCTTTTGCGGTTTGCGTGAACCGCACCGGGGCGTCGTCGAGGAGCCGGGCGTTTTTGACCGCGAGCGGCAAGGGGGGCAGTTCGAGGGTTTCGGGCGCGTCTGCGTAAACGTGCAGATAGACGGCCTCGGAGGTGCGGGTGGAGCCGTGATGGCGGTCCGGCATGTAGGGGCCGCCGCGCGTTCCGTAGACGGCCTCGCCGTGTGTTTTCAGCCAGGCGCCCATCTCCCGCAGGCGGCAGGCTTGCGCGGGCTCGATCTGGCCGTCGGGTCGGGGGCCGACGTTGAGCAGCAGGTTGCCGTCGCCGCAGACGCTGCGCGAGAGGATCTCCAGGCAAAGGCGGAGGGATTTGATGGAGTCGTTCGGTTTCCAGCTCCACTGGTCCCCGAGGGTCATGCTGGTTTCCCAGGGGATCGCGTCGCAGTAGGCGCCCACGAATTGCTCGGGCGTGGCGTAATCGCCCCAGGGGCCCAGCCGGCCGTGCGACTCGTCCGAGTGCAAGGCTTCGAGCCGGTTCGTAAGCAGGACGCCGGGCTGGAGGCGACGGATCAAGGCGGCGGTCTCGGCGGGCGGGCTGGGGTTGGGCCAGCCGTCGAAATCGATCCAGACCAGCGGAATCCTGCCGTAACGGGTGAGCAGCTCGGTGAGCTGGTTGTGCATGCGCTCGACGAAGCGCGGGTTGTGCACGGCGTGGCGACAGTCGGGGTCCTTCCAGTCGCCGGGCGAAAAATAGATGCAGAAGGGGAGGCCGGCCTCTTTCGCGGCGGCGGCGAGCTCGGCGACGACATCGCGGGCGAAGGGAGTGTTTTCGACCGTATGGTCGCTGGTCCAGGAGTGCCAGAGCAGGAAGCCGTCGTGGTGCTTGGCGGTGAGCACGATGTATCCCATGCCCGCGTCTTTCGCCAGGGAGACCCAGTCGGCGGCGTGGAAGTTCACCGGATTGAAGCGGCGCGGGAGCGAGTCGTAGTGGTCGCTGCCGAGCGAGGCCCTGGACCAGCTGATTTCGCCACCGGAGAGGCTGGACGGGCCCCAGTGCAGAAACAGGCCGAAGCGCGTGGTCCTCCACCAGGCGAAGTCGGGAGAGGGGCCGGCCGGTCGATCTGCCGCGGACTCCGCATGGTCCGGCGAACCGGGCCATCGAGTGGCGAGGGGAGGACGCATGGTGACGGGGGCTAAAGGGGTAGGCTGAACCGGCGTTTCTTCCGCGGCGCAGCCAAACGACGGCCGCGACCTGGGGAAGAGAGGAGGAACGGCTCAGCGGCGGTAGCCGATCTCCGCGCCGCCGGAGACATGCATGATGTGGCCTGTCACGAATCGCGCCTTTTCCGAGATGAGGAAGACGCAGGCGTCGGCGATCACGTCGCCTTCGGGGCAGTAGCCCAACGGATGGATCTCGTCCAGGTATCGGTTGATGCTCGCCGGGTCGGGCTGCTCGGAGGCCCACTTGCGCAGCATGGGAGTCCAGGTGCCGGCGGGACAGACGGCGTTCACGCGGACACCGAGAGGCGCGTAGTCGAGGGCCATGGATTTGGTCAGCGTGTTCATGGCGCCTTTGGTGGCGGTATAGGCGGCGTGGATGGACTGGCCAATCACCCCGACCAGGCTGGAGGTGTTGAGGATGTTGCCCTTCGATTCCTTCAAGGCCGCCAGGCCGTGGCGCGTGGTGTGGAGCACGCTGCGGATGTTGATGTCGAAAACCGCGTTCCATTCCTCGTCGCTGGTCTCGTGCAGGGGTTTGCTGGGAGACGCTATGCCGGCGTTGTTGTGGATGACGTCGAGGCGGCCATAAACAGCGAGGGTTCGGTCTATGGCGGCCTTGACGTCCGCATCGCGCGACACGTCGCAGGAAAAGCCGAGGTGGCCCTCGCCGAGCGCCGAGGCGGCCGTGGCCGCCGCAGCGCCGTCCCGACCCACGATCACGACCTTGGCGCCTTCCTTGGCGTAGGCTTGGGCGCATTCCCGTCCGATGCCTACGGAGCCGCCGGTCAAAAAGATAACCTTATTGTGCAGAAGCATTACTTGGTTTTGATGCGATTAAAGTTGTCAGACAACAAAATAATGGAATGAATATGAAAAGCCGGAGACAAGTCTGGCTTTTGTCCGTGTGTATTTAAATCATAAGATGCCTACAGTTAAAATTTTAAAACACTTTTTTTGCCCACCCAAGGAGCGGGTGATTTTTGAGGCATCATTTTCATGTAATAATTTAAAGATATTGCGCGGTTTTGATGGTTTCGGCCACCTGCGCATCACCCGTATGCCTGGGGCAAGCCTTCTTCTGAATTAAGCGCTATGAATTCCGGAATTTTTCCTCCTCGCGTGGCCTTGATCGGTGTGACGGGATATGGTGCCATTTACGTCAAGCTACTTCGGGAGAGGCGCTTAAAGGGGGATTTTACCTTGGTGGCAGCCCTCGTGATCAATCGTTCCTTGCCTGCGGCTTCCGAAGCCGCCCGCGAGCTGGAGTCTTGGGGGACGCGTGTGCATGAAGACGCGGAAAGTTTTTTTGCCCAGGAGCGGGGGAAAATTGATCTGTGTCTGATTCCGGCGGGGATAGCCTGGCATGCCCGTCTCAGCGTGGCGGCGCTGCGCGCGGGGATGAACGTGTTGGTGGAGAAACCGCTGGCGGGTTGCCTGGCGGATGTCGAGGCCATGCGGGCGGCCGAGCGAGAGACGGGGCGCTGGATCGCGGTTGGATTTCAGGACCTTTATTGCAATGTCGCCCGGTCTTTGCGGGCCGAGGTCATGTCCGGCGCGCTGGGCGCGATACGGCAGGTCGCGGGCGTGGGCCTGTGGCCGCGTCCGCTTGCCTACTACGAGCGCAACGACTGGGCCGGGCGTTTGCGCGCGCACGGCACCGGCGTGCTGGATTCTCCGTTGAACAACGCCTTCGCGCACTTTGTCGCCTTGGGTTTGTATTTCACCAGCAATCGCTGGGCAAAGGGCTCCGACATCCAGTTCGACGAGACGGAGCTTCTTCGCGCCAACGAGATCGAGTCGTTCGACACGGCTGTCGTTCGCGCGAGCGGCGGTGGTGTGCGCTACTGGTTTGGCTACAGCCATGCGACCCGGGAGACGCAGGATCCCGAACTGGTCATCGAGGGGGCCAGGGGACGTATGCGCTGGGTTTATGACAAAGGGGTGGAGTGGCAGGAGGCGGGCAAGGAGCCGGTCAGGATTCCGATGCCGGACATTTTCGCGATCCGCCATGAAATGCTCGACGCGGTGATCGCGCGCCTGCGCAGCCCCCTTGCATGGATTTGCGACACCGCGGTGGCGGGCCTTCACACCGAGTTTATTTGCAAGCTCCACTCGTCCGCCGCGGTGCGCGAGTTCCCTCCCGAGCTTGTCACGCGGGGAGATATCGGGTCCGACGGAATCGGTGTGGTTGTGGAAGGGTTGGGGCAGGCTTTGCTGAAGGCTTACGCGAAACGCTCCAGTCTGGCATCGACGGGATTTGAGGTGGCGTTCCGGAACTATTCCGAAGCGCGCTGAAGCACGCCCATCGTTGTATTTGGCGTCGGACTTGGGAGGGCGCCGGCCGTTTGCCATGGCCTTTGTCCGGGCGGGGACGCAAGCCCGCGCGGCGAGAGTCCGAGGATTTCGCGGCAAAAGAATTGAGTAGTAAACCGAAGGCGCGCTGCTCAAAACGCCTGTTTTCCCAATGCCGACCAAACGTAAGCTGCGCGGAGCTCCTTCGCTTTCCGAAAAAATAGTAAAGGACTTGGAGAAAATGATCCTGAGCGGACAAACGCGCCCCGGCGACCGGCTGCCCACGGAAAAGGAGCTCACCTTGCGATACGAGACCAGCAGACCCATCGTGCGAGAGGCGATTCGCGAGCTGAAGGCGAGAGGCCTCGCGATTTCCCAGCGCGGCAGCGGATGCTATGTTGCGGAAAACGCCTGGGAGAATCCTCTCCGTTTGTCCCTCGAGAGATATGGGGCGCTGCGAGGAGAGTCGCAGGCCTATGACGAGTTGCTTGATCTGCGATTGGTGGTGGAAACCCACTGCATCAGGCGCATGACCCAGCCCGCGGCCGCCGACGCGAGGACGCGACTCGCCGAGCGACTTGATAGGATGGAGAAGGTCAAAGGCGATCTACGCGCCTTTGGCAGCGCCGATTTGGCCTTCCACTTCGAAATCGTGAAGTGCGGAGGCAATGATCTGTTTGTCACCATTTACCGGGGCCTGATTCCAAACCTGGGCGAAAAATTCGCGCGCGCGACCTATACCGACATGGAGCTGACGGAGCGCACCTTGGCCGATCATCGTAACATCAACGCCGCCGTGCAGGCGATGGACGAGGAAGTTGCAGTTCGGTATTTGAGCGAACACATCAACTGGGCGCGAGTCCACATGCACCAGATATTCATTCCTTTGCAGCTTTGAGTGCATTTTCTCACGAAGCGCTTCGCTCTTTTTTGCGTGATCCGAGATCCTGATCGGATCCAGAGCCACTCCCAAAGAGTGAGCAAGAAGAGCGATCATGGCAGGAATTCGTCGAGAGCAAGCCGCCTGAAATCGAGGGGCGCCGGGCGCTGTGCGGCATAAACAGCGAGTAGGAGCCGATAGCACAAATACTGCGACCGGAAGCCGCGATCCTAGGGGGAAGTTATTCTCGAGCGCCGCTGGCTAGATACGATTTCGCGCTGATTGATGCCGCCGGTTTTGCCTCTTCCGCCAAGGCGCCTTCTCCGTTCGTGGGTCGCGCTTGCGGCAATAATACCGGGACCGTTGGATCGGGGGTGTCCCGCCACCTAGTTTTGCGGGGGCGGATCGAAAACTTGTGGGGAAACTTGCGGGACCGGCCGCTGGAGTTCGCCGTGGTTCGCCAAAGTTCAGGCTTTTGCCAGGTCATGAATCTTGCGGCGTAATTGGCCAACAAAAAGCCCCTTCCGAGCAGTGGAAGGGGCCAAATTGGGTGCAGGGGTTGGATTTGAACCAACGACCTTCAGGTTATGAGCCTGACGAGCTACCAGGCTGCTCCACCCTGCAAC
>JAIXVY010000353.1 GCA_027482505.1 Opitutaceae bacterium
AATTTTCCGCGTCTAAAAGGGACGGACGGACTTTCACGGCTTTTTCGCAAAAAAGTCGCGGCGGCGGCTTGCCAATTAAGTTAGGAGGCTAACTATCAGCCTGCTGACTATCATCGCCGTGATCATATGCCCCTGCTGCTTTTAAAAGATCTGCCACGTTACGAGTGCCTGCTCGAGGTGGCGCAGCAGTTTCCCGGGCTCGATCCCTCGGCCTGCGAGGTTTTCCTGCATCTGCTGCGGACGGGCGACGAGGCGTTCCGGGTCACCGAGGAGCACTTTCACGCCAAGGGGCTCAGCCAGGGCCGTTTCACGGTTTTGATGCTGCTTTACGACAAAACCTGCGGGGAAACCCATGCGTTCACGCCCGCGCAACTGGCGGAGATGTCCGGCGTAACCCGCGCCACGATGACGGGACTGATCGATACGCTGGAACGTGACGGCATGGTCACGCGGCGTCCGCATCCCGAAGACAGGCGTCAGCTGTCGGTGGAGCTCACCAAGAAGGGCATCGCCCGACTGGACGATTTGCTGCCCGAGCACTTTCGCCGCATCGCGTCGGTGATGTCGGTCCTCTCCGAGACGGAGCGGAAAACCATGGTCCGCCTGCTCTCCAAAATCGCGGCCAGCGCCTCCGAAACATTTCCCGCGTCCGTCGCCGGCGGCGGAGCGTAACAAACCGCGCGATACTTTCTCAATCGTTTTGCACCTATGATCAAAAAACTAGCCGCCTTCCTCGGGGCCTTCCTCGTGGTTCTTCTTTCCCTCGGCGCCGTAAAGGTTGCCCAGGTCAAGGAGGCGTCCTCCCAGCAGCACGTCCAGCCGCCTTCCGCCGTGACCTCGTTCGAGGCGCGATTGGAGAGCTGGCAGCCGTCGCTCGGCGCCATAGCCACCTTGGCGCCGGTCCAGGGCGTCATCCTGAGCGCCGAGTCCTCCGGGGCGGTCACCCGCGTGGCGGTGGAGAACGGCGCGGCCGTAAAGACCGGCGAGCTGCTTATCCAGATCGACGACTCCGTGGAGCGGGCCCAGCTCGCCGCCGCGGAGGCCCGTCTCGCGATCGCCAAAATCGATGTCGATCGCGCCGGCGAGTTGCGCGCCAAGAACACGATCAGCCAGGCCGAGCTCGACTCCGCGACCGCGAAATTCCGCCAGGCGCAGGCCGATGCCGCCGCCCTCAAGGCCACCGTGGATAAAAAATCCGTGCGGGCGCCTTTCGCCGGGCGCGTCGGCATACGCCAGGTAAACGTCGGCCAGTATGTGTCCCCCGGCACGCCGCTTCTTCCGCTGCAATCGCTCGATCCCATGTTCGTGAATTTCAACCTGCCCCAGCGCCATCTGCCGGTCGTTGCCTTGGGCCAGACGTTGGAGGTGAAGGTGGACGCCTTTCCCGACGTCGTTTTCGAGGCCCGGGTAAACGCGATCAATCCCGAGGTCGACGCCGCCTCGCGCAACGTCTTCCTGCAAGCCACCGTGGCCAATCCCGAGGAGCGCCTTCGCGCCGGAATGTTCGCCCGCGTCGAACTTCGACTGCCCGCCGTCGCGCCTTCCGTCGTCATCCCGGCCACCGCAGTGGCTTACGCCCCCTACGGCAACTCCGTCTTCGTCCTCGAGCAGATGAAGGACTCCGAGGGCAAGGAATACCTCGGCGCCTCCCAGCGCTTCGTGAAGCTGGGTGTCTCGCGCGGCGACCTCGTCGAGGTTCGCGAGGGCCTCAAGCCCGGCGAGGTGGTCGCCTCCGCCGGCGTCTTCAAGCTGCGAAACGGAGCCCATGTGCTGATCAACAACACCGTGCAGCCCTCCGCCGAGGTCTCGCCCAAGCCGGCCAATTCCTGACCCGCCGCGGCGCCCCGCCCGCCGGCGGCGCCGCGTCCATCCCACTCCTCCATCTACCCGCGCGTTCGCGCGCGCCCCGCCATGCTCCAGAAAAGCTTTACCGATCTTTTCGTCCGCAAGCCCGTCATCGCGCTTGTGGTCAACATCGTCATCCTGGTCGTCGGACTGGTTTCCTACAACCGGCTGAACGTCCGCCAGTATCCGCGCTCCGACAGCGCGGTCGTCACCGTCACCACCACCTATTTCGGCGCCAGCGCCGACACGGTGCGGGGCTACATCACCACGCAGCTGGAGAAGGTGATAGCGAGCGCGGACGGCATCGACTACATCGAGTCCGAGAGCCGTTCCGGCATAAGCACGGTCAAGGTGTATCTGCGTCTCAACTACGACACCAACGCCGCGCTCGCCCAGATCTCCTCGAAAATCGACCAGGTTCGCAGCGAGCTGCCGCCCGAGTCGGAGGCGCCCGTCATCGCCGTCGAGTCGAGCGACAGCCGCTTCGCCTCGATGTATCTCAGTTTCTACTCCAACACGCTCGAGCAGAATCAGATCACCGATTACCTGAATCGCCTGGTCCAGCCCCAGATCTCCGCGATCAAGGGCGTGCAGCGCGCCGATGTGCTCGGCGCCCGCATCTTCGCCATGCGCGTTTGGCTGAAGCCCTCGGAGCTCGCCGCGCGGGGGATAAGCCCCTCCGAGGTCCGCCAGGCCCTCACCGCGAACAACGCCCTGGCCGCCGTCGGCCAGACCAACGGCTCCATGATCCGGGTAAGCCTCGTGGCCGACACCGACCTCGCGAGCGTGGAGGAGTTCAAGCGCCTCGTGGTGGCCGAGCGCAACGGCGCCATCGTGCGCCTCTCCGACGTGGCCGACGTCGACCTCGGCGCCGAAAGCTACGAGGAGGAGGTCCGCTTCGGCGGCCAGAAGGCCACCTTCATGGGCGTGTGGGTGCTGCCGACCGACTCGACCGTCGAGGTGATCAAGCGCGTGCGCGCCGCCCTGCCCGCCATCGAGGCAAGCCTGCCCTCGGGGCTCTCGATGAAGATCGGCTATGACGCCACCGCCTACATCGACGACGCCCTCAAGGAGATCATCAAAACCCTGATCGAGACCCTGCTCATCGTCACGGTGGTGATCTTCCTTTTCATGGGCTCCTTGCGCTCGGTGCTGATCCCGATCGTCGCCATGCCGCTCTCCCTCATCGGCGCCGTGTTTCTGATGCTTGTCATGGGTTTCACGGTCAACCTGCTCACCCTTCTGGCCATCGTGCTGGCCGTGGGTATCGTGGTGGACGACGCCATCGTCGTGGTCGAGAACGTCGAACGCCATATCCGGGAGGGCGCCAACCGCATCGACGCCGCCTTGCTGGGCGCGCGCGAACTGGTCGGCCCCGTAATCGCCATGACCATCACGCTCGCGGCGGTCTACGCGCCCATCGGTTTTCAGGGCGGTCTCACCGGCGCTCTTTTCCGCGAGTTCGCCTTCACCCTCGCCGGAGCCGTGGCGGTCTCGGGGTTTGTCGCCCTCACGCTGTCCCCGATGATGAGCGCCTATCTCCTCAAGGATCACGACCATGAGGACGAGGGGCTCTCCGGACGCATCAACCGGGGCTTTGACGCCCTGCGCAACCGTTACGAAAGCCTGGTCGGAGGCATGTTGGCCCCGAGCGACACCCGCACCCGTTTCGCCTCGCTGCTGGCCGCCGCCCCGCTCGCCGCCGCCGGCATCGCGATCGTGCTGATGTTTTTCTTCCTGCTCATGTTCGGGGCCGGCTGGACCTTCGGCGCCGCCGGGTTGACGACTTTGGCCGGGGTAACGGTCATGCTGACCCTGGTGTCCTTCTTTCTTGCCTGGGTCTTCGATGCCCTCACCGGACGTCGTTTCAAGACCCTGCCGGCGGTGCTCATGCTTGCGGTGCTGCTGACCGGCCTGACCATCCCCTTCTTCAAGTTCGCCCAAAGCGAGCTCGCCCCGCCCGAGGACCAGGGAATCGTTTTCAGCATCCTGTTCCCCGCGCCCACCGCGACCATCGAGCAGAGCATGCTCTACTCGAACGAGGTGCAGCGCATGTTTGAAAGTTTTCCGGAATACGAGACCTCCTTCCAGCTCACCGGGACCAGCTTCGGGTTTGGTGGCGCGCTGCTGAAACCCTGGTCGGAGCGCTCCCGCACGGCCCAGCAGATTCAGCAGGCCTTGATGGGCGACGCGGCCAAGATCGCCGGCATGGACGTGGTCATGACCACGCCTCCTCCGCTGCCCTCGGGCGGCGACCTCCCGATCGAGTTCGTGGTGCGCTCCACCGCCGACCACCGGCAGATGTATGAGTTTTCCCAGGCTCTGACCAACTATGCCAACGGCGAGGCGAACACACCCGGCCAGATGCCGACCTTCTTCTTCGCCAAGTCCGACCTCAAGTTCGACCTTCCCCAGGTCGAGATCGAGATCGACAAGGAGAAGGTCGCTTCGATGGGCCTCAGCCTCACCGATGTCGCCCGCGATCTCGGATCGATGCTCGGCGGCGCTTACGTCAACCGCTTCGTCAACGACGGCCGCAGCTACCGCGTGATACCCCAGGTGGAGCGCGGCGAGCGCCTGAACGCGGAGCAATTGCTCGAATACCAAATCCGCGGTCCGGGCGGAAAACTCATTCCCCTCGGCACCATCGCCACGCTTCGCGAGACGGTCGAGCCCCGCGTGCTCAACCGATTCCAGCAGCTCAATTCCGTCAAAATCACCGGCGTCGGTCCCTCCATCGATCAGGCGCTGAAGAAACTCGAGGAAAAGGCGGCGGAGATCCTTCCTCCCGGCTACTCCATCGACTACGGCGGCGAATCCCGGCAGCTCCGCAAGGAGGGTCAGGCTCTGTGGCAGGCCGGCGCGCTCGCGCTGTTGCTGATCTTCCTGGTGCTTGCGGCGCAGTTTAACTCTTTCCGCGATCCGTTCATCATCCTGCTCGGCTCCGTTCCGCTCGCCGTGGTGGGCGCCACGCTTCCCATCTTCCTGGGAAAAACCACGCTCAACATCTACTCGCAGATCGGCCTCATCACGCTGGTCGGCTTGATCGCCAAGAACGGAATCCTGATCGTCGAGTTCGCCAATTCCCTGCGCGAGCAGGGCGTGGGCAAGCTCGCGGCCATCAAGCGCGCGGCGGCCACCCGCCTCCGCCCGGTCCTAATGACCTCCGCCGCCACCGTTTTCGGCCACGTCATGCTGATCTTCGTGTCCGGCCCCGGAGCCGCGGCCCGAAATTCCATCGGCTGGGTGCTCGTCGTCGGCATGGCGGTGGGCACGTTCTTCACCCTGTTTGTCGTGCCCGCCTTCTACGTGCTCATTTCCAAGGAAGACACCAAAGCCGTCGACGCGCCCGCCGGCCCGGCCGCCTCCGCCCACGCCTGAAATTTCACCAAGCCATGCAAGCTAAGCCTTTCACCGCCCTCTTACTTCTGGCCTCCATGGCCGCGTCCGCCCGCGCCGAGTTGCCCGTCGTCGGGCCGCTAGCGCCCGCCGAGGCGCTCAAACCCGAGCCCGCGGCTCCGGCCGAACCCGCGGCCCCGGCCGTGCCGGATTCCCTGACCTTGGACCAGGCCCTGCGCTTCGCCCTCGAAAACAACTTCGCCATCCGCCAGGCGCGCGAGCGCCTCAAGGAGCAGGAGGGGCTTATAGTCGAGGTCCGCGCCGACGCCCTGCCCAGCGTGAGCGCCGAGGGGCGCTACACCCGCGACGACAAGGATTTCGCGACCGCCGGCCGCGGTTACCAGGACTGGACCGTCGGCGTCTACGTGCGCCAGACGATCTACCGCGGCGGCGGCGTGCGCGCCGCGCTCGACGCGGCCAAGACGACCCGCGAGGCCTCGGTGCTTGAGTTGCAGGGCGTGGTCGACGACGTGCTGCTCGCGGTCAGGACCCGCTTCGCCGACGTGCTGCTCGCCCGCGAGCGCATCTCGGTGCAGGAACAGAGCGTGGCCTTGCTTCAGGAGCAGCTCCAGACGGTGCGCAACCGCTTCGAGGCCGGAAGCGTTTCCCAATTCGAGGTGCTGACCGCCGAGGTCGCGCTGGCCAACGCCCAGCCCGAGCTCATCAACGCGCGCAACTCCTACCGCATCGCGATCGACGAGCTGCGCTCCGTGCTCGGCTATCGCTCGGATTCCGGAGCCGACCTGCAAAAAGTGCCCGAGTTCGACGGCGTGCTTGAATACAAGCCGGTCAGCTACGATCTCGCCGCCTCCATCGCCGCCGCCCGCGAGCGCCGGCCCGAGCTTCTGCGCCTCGAGCAACTGCGTCGCGCCCGCGAGTCCGCGGTCACGGTGGCCCGCTCCGGTTATTTGCCCCGCGTTTCCGTCGTCGGCGGCTACGAGGGGCGCAAGCTCGCGGCTTCAAACGCCTTTGACGACACGCGCGACGGCTGGACGGCCGGCGTGGAGGGCAGCTGGGCCATTTTTGACGGGGCCCGCACGCGCGGCCAGGTGGCCCAGGCGCGCGCCCGGCTGAACCAGGCCCGGCTCGGCGTCTCCGAGCAACTGTTGGATCTGGAGGTCGAGGTGCGGCGCGCCTTGTCCTCCTTGCAAGAGGCGGGCGAGCTGGCCGAGGCCGCCGGC
>JAIXVY010000118.1 GCA_027482505.1 Opitutaceae bacterium
GGGCGCGCGCGGAGGCGTGGGCGCGGCCCCGCACATGATCCGAGAGCAGCTCGGCCGAGACGTTGATGCTGTTGAGCGCGTTGCCGATGTTGTGAAGCACTCCGGCGGCGACCTCGGCCATGCCTGCCTCGCGGGACAGGCGGAGCATTTCCCGGGTGTTTTGGCGAAGGGTCTCCTGCGCGGCCTCGCGCTCGCGGACTTCCTGGTCGAGGACGACGAGCTGGCGAGCGAGGGTTTCGTCCCGGCGACCGACCTCGACCAGCATGGTGTTGAACGCGGAGGCCAGTCCTGCAACCTCGGCCGGGCCCGCGATCTCGGCGCGCACGGAGTAGTCGCGCTGGGTGGTCACTTCCTCCGCGGTGCGGGCGAGGCGGGTAAGGGGGGCGGCCACGGCGCGCTGGAAGCGCGCGGCCAGGCCGAGGGCGAGAAGCGCGGTGACGGCGAAGGCTCCCGCGTAGACGCCGGCCCAGGTGAGGGCGGTGCGCCTGAGTTCGGCCCGGTTGTCGGCCACGACGAGGAGCCGGCCCAGCGGCTCTTTTTCGTGGATCACGTCGACCAGAATCGCCGCGGCGGGATCCAGGTTGTCCGGCAGCGCGGGCACGGGGGCGCCATGGGCGACGAAGGGGCGGCCCTTCAAGTCGTAGAGGACGGCGCTGACGATGAGGGGATTGTGGCGCAGCGAGCGGAGTATCTCCGAAGCCGCGCGCGTATCCCGAAACGCCACGGCCGCGGAGGCGTTGCCCGCCGTGATGCGGGCGGTGGAGAGCAGCGAGTCCGCCAGGCGCGCGCGCGCCTGCCCGAGGTGGTGCGCGAACAGGATGCCGCCGACCGCCAGGAGCACCACGCCGCTGATCAACAGGGCGAAGAGAAAAACCTGGCGGCGCAGGGGAGCCGGGTTGGTCTTCATGGCCGGCGCGCCTTGGGCGCGGGCGTCCGAAACCGAGCGAAACCTCCGCGGGCGGGCGCGGATTCGGGGACGCGATGCGGGGAGGGCATGGTGGGACGGCCGGGATGAAGGGCGTGTGGGCGCAAACAAGTAGTCAGTGATGCGGATTCCAATGGATTATTTTTTTCGCCCGCTAACGCCACGGAAAAGCGATAAACCGGGGCGGATGCTTGGTCCGGGGCCCCTTTTTGCTTTAGGAAAGCGGCGAGTTCGCGTGCGATGCGCCTCTCCCTTTTATCCGCCGCCCATGTTTGGCCTCTTTACCTCGCAACATTCCAAAACCCGCCGTTTGGCCAATGACTGGCTGGAGCTGGCCGAGAAGATCTTCCACTACCGTCGCGACGTGCTGGCCGAGGCCGAGCGCGCGGAGCTGGCCGAGGCGGCCGCCGGGGTGCGCCAGGCGTTGCGGGAGAAGGCCGACACCGCCAAGCTGAAGCTCGGGATCGACGACCTGGAGCGCGTGTTGCGGAAGTGCGGAGGCTCCCACTATCCGAAGTCGGGTCTGGTGGAGAACGTGGAGTTTTTCCTCGTCGCGGCGATCGTCATCCTCGGGTTGCGCGCGTTCTATGTGCAGCCTTTCAAGATCCCGACGAACTCGATGTGGCCGTCCTACTACGGCATGACCGGCGAGGTTTTCGCGGCGAAGTCGGACGAGCCTTCGGCGGCGGCGCAGGCGGCGCGGCTGGCGCTTTTTGGCGCGAAGACGCGCCGGGTGGACGCGCCGGACACCGGCGAGGTGATGCTTCCGCTGGGCGGAAACGGCCGCGGCGTGGTGGCCTTTGGCTCGGTGCAGGGCCGAAGCTGGGGCGTGTTCCCGGCGAAGCTGCGCGAGTATCGGCTTTTTGTCGGCCAGCGCGCGGCCACGGTGCGCGTGCCGGATGATTTCGACATGGATTGGGTGCTGCGCGACGCCTACTTCCCGGGCGACAAGCGCACGCTGCCCGAGATCGTCAACGCGGAGCGCATCGCCGGCCGCCTGGTCGAGGCCACGGTGAACACGTCCTCGGGCGCGCAGCGCGCCTACTTCCTGCGCACGGGCAAGACGGTGCGCGCGGGCGAACGCATGCTGTCCTTCGATATCCTGACGGGAGACCAGCTGTTCGTCGATCGCGTGAGCTACCACTTTGTCCGCCCCAAGGTCGGAGACGGTTTCGTGTTTCGCACCGGAAACATCCCCGACCTCGCGCGCATGGGCGGCGACCAATACTACATCAAGCGTCTCGTCGGCCTGCCGGGCGACGAGCTGCGCATCCAGCGCCCCACGCTCTACCGCAACGGCGCGCCGATCGACGGCGCCGAGGCTTTTGGCAAAAACAACCAGGCCAAGGAGGGCTACGTCGGCTATCGCGAAGAGGGCAACTTCCGCGGCGGCGCGACGGTGAAGGTCGGCGAGCACCAATACATGGCGCTGGGCGACAACTCCGCGAACAGCCTCGACGGCCGCTACTGGGGCACGGTGCCGGCCAAGGACGCGGTCGGGCGTCCCTTGTTCATCTATTATCCGTTCACCAAGCGCTGGGGTCCGGCGCGCTAGCGCGCTCGAAGTCGCGCGGGGCGAGGCGCGATACGGTTCACTTAACGAAGCCAAGGTGGAGCGCGTTGTCCCCAACGCGCTTGCTTCGGGCGCGACCGGGCCGCGTCAACGCGTTGAGGGCAACGCGTTCCACCCTGACGTGAACCGTATTGTGGCGAGGCGCGCGATCACTCCGCGGGCGCGATGGGCTTCGTGAGCAGGACGGTGCTCAGGCCGGGCAGTCGCTCGGAGAAGTCGTTGGCGGGATCGGCCTGGCGCAGGGCGCGCTGGACCATGCCCATCTTGGCGTCGAGGTTGTCGATCATGCTGACGAACACGGCCTCGGGCGTGGCGGCGTAGATGGCGGCGCCCCACTCGGGCTCTCCCTGGTGGCTGAGGATGATGTGTTCGAGGCGCTCGAGGCGGTCGGCGTCCAGGCGCGCCTTGATGCCGTGTTTGCGCGCGAGCTGGTAGCCGAGCACCACGTGTCCCTGGAGAATGCCGCGGCGCGAGCGCTTGGTGGCGAGCGTGCCCTCGTATTCGATGGTCTTGCCGGTGTCGTGCAGGAGGATGCCGGCCATGGCCAGATCGCCGTCCACCTCGGGGTAGAGCGGGAGCAGGGCGCGGCACGCGCGGGCCATGTGGATGGTGTGCTCGAGCAGGCCGTGGCGGTAGGCGTGGTGCATGGCGACGGCGGCGGGCGAATAGCGAAACACCTCTCCGATCTCCTCGAAGACGCCGCGCACGGCCATGCGCAGCTCGTCGTGTTTGATGGCCTCGATGAAGGTCTGGAACTCGGTCCAGAGCTCGTCGCCGTTCTCCGGCGGGAGCTCGACGAGGGCGTCGACCAGCCCGGGCTCGGCGGCGATCTGCTCTTCGCTGAGCGGGAGCGCCTTGGTGAGTTTGGGCGAAAAGCGGCCCTGGTAGGAATCGCTGCGGCCCTCGACGCGGACGACGGCGCCCTCGCCGGCGGTTTTGATCGGGTCGAAAAGCGGGCTGTCGCCGAAGACGGTGCAGGAAAACGAGCCGCCGCGATCGCCGAGCTCGATGGAGAGAAAGGGATTCCCGTTGGAGGCGGTTTTGACCTGGAGTTTCTTCACCACGAGGACGGCGGAAAAGGGCGCGCCGGGGTTGAGCTCGGGGGACTTGAGTTCGCGGACGGTGAGGAAAGCGGGAGCGTCGGCCATGGGCGCGAAGCTGCGCGGGCGACGCGGCGGGCGAAAGACGAAAAACGCGGCCCGGCTCGCTCAGGCGAGCGGAGCCCTGAAGGGCAGCAAGCGTCGCGGGGCGGCGGCCCAGAGCACTTCGCCGGGCGCGAGGCGCTCGTTCCACGCGACGCCGGCGGCCCAGGGGCTGAAGGCGGGGAGAATGATGCGCGAAGGGGATTGGACGAGGGCGGGGAGTTTGAGCCGCGCGCCCGCGCCATCGCGGTGGACGTAGGCGGGGTGGTGGTGGCCGATGATCTCCGTCGCGTCGGCGGGCGGGGCGAACTCGGCGGGAAGGTGTTGATCGCCGTGATGAAGAATAAAGCGCCCGCGAACGAGGGGACCGGCGCCGGCGAGCGCCCAGCGGGCGTCGTGGTTGCCGGCGACCACGTGGACGGGACAGGGCGAGGAGGCGATGAAGGCCTCGGCGCGGGCGCGCGAGCTCGGCGCGGTGCGCGAGGTGTGAAGCGAGTCGCCCAGCCAGATAAGCTCGGCGGGCGAGTAGTCGCGAAGCAGCGCGCGAAGAGTCGTCTCAATCTCGTCGTCGCCCCAGGCGGGGAGGAGGTTTCCCGCGGCGCGGTGGCTTTCGGCGTAGCCCCAGTGCAGGTCGGCGACGACCAGCGTGCGCGTGGCCTCGAGAAGGAGCGCGAGGCGCGAGTCGAAGACCAGGCCGGGGGCTATGCGTTGGTTAACCACTGGGAACAGAGGGAGACACCGGATATGAACCGCTAAATTGCGCTAAAGAGCGCTAAGATGGAAGAGACGCATGGGTGGATTTTTTCGGCGGTAATCAGCGTTCTTTGACGGTTTCGACTTTTGACGGATCGGCCTCGGCGAGGCTGCCATACATCTCGTGATAGAGCCGCTCGATGGTGGTTTCGGGGTCCTCGAGCATCATGGTCTCCTTGATACGCGACACGAACATGCCGAAGGCGAAGGGACTTACGCGTTCCACTTCGCGCAGGTCGATGGGCAGGCCGGCGGCGGAGTCGAGAAACGCGAGGGCGGCGGGTAAGTCGAGGAAGCGCTTGCTCGCCTCCTCGTAGGCTTCGGCGAGCAGGACATGGTCGGGTTCGTGGCGGCGAAGGACGTCGAAGAGGATCTCCGAGCTCCACTGGAGCGATTTGGAGCCGCGTTCGGCGCCGCGGACGCGGCGGGGAACCATGAGCCCGGCCTGGGCCACGCCGCGGAACTGCCATTTCACGAGTTCGCTGTCGGCGAGCGCGGCGCGAAGGTCTTCCTCGGCTCCGTCCCGTGCGAGCAGCGCGCGGACGACCTCCGCGGAGGCGAGGCTTTGGAAGGGGCGGAGCGTGAGCAGGAAGCCGTAGTCGTCGAGGGTGACGAGGGCGTTGCCGCCGAGCGTGCGCTGGATGCGCTGGGCGACGATGCGCGAAAGGGCGTCGTTGGCCGAGCGGCCGATCAGGCTGTGAAAAAAATAGTGGAGCAGTCCGGTGGCGGGTTCGGAGTAACGCTCGACGAGAAGGGCGGCGGACGTGGGTATGGCCGATACGCGGGCCTGGAGGCGAAAATGGCGCGCGAGCGCGGCGGCGTTGGCCGGCGAGAGATCGTAGCGTGAAACAAGGAAGTCTTCCGCGGCGTCGGCCGACTCCGTCAAACGGGCGTCGACCTCGGTTCGGAGCCGGACCACCTCGGCGGCGAGCCCGCTTTGGAGCGGCATCTTGTTGGCGTTCCAGCGCGGCACGGTGGGCAGGGCGGAGTCGGCGGCCGCGACCTTGGCGGTGAGCAGAGTGGTGGAGACGAGGCGCACGCAGCGGGCGTTGAGCACGAAAATGTCTCCCGGGCGCAGACCTTTTAGAAAGCTCTCCTCGACGGTGCCGAGGTTGCGACGCCCCAGGCGGACGGTGACGTGGGCCTCGGAGGCGATGGTGCCGACATTTTGATAAAAATCGCGGGCGACCTTGGGCGCGGGCAGGGCGA
>JAIXVY010000066.1 GCA_027482505.1 Opitutaceae bacterium
AGGCGGCCCCCGGCTACGACCTCGCCAAAAACATCATTCGCGCGATCAACGTCATCGGCAAACGCATCAACGGCGACGCGCGCATCAATGGAAAGCTGAAGGTCGCCTTCCTGCCCAACTACCGCGTCTCCCTCGCGGAGAAGATCATTCCCGCGGCCGATCTTTCCGAGCAGATCTCCACCGCCGGCAAGGAGGCCTCCGGCACCGGCAACATGAAACTCGCCCTCAACGGCGCCCTCACCATCGGCACGCTTGACGGCGCCAACGTCGAGATCGGCGAGGAGGTCGGCGCCGAGAATATCTTCATCTTCGGTCTTACCGTCGAGCAGGTCGAGGCGCTCGACGCGAAAGGCTACAGCCCGTGGGACTACTATCACCGCGACGAGGAGCTCCGCGCCATCGTGGACTGGCTCGGCAGCGATTACTTCACCCCCGGCGAACATCACGCCTTCGGGGCGCTCCACCATAGCCTCACCGGCGGTGGCGATCCCTACAAGGTGCTTGCCGATTTCCGGGGCTACAGCGACGCCCATGCCCGCGTCGACGCCGCCTACCGCGATCAAAAACGCTGGGCCAAGATGGCCATCCTCAACACCGCCCGAGTGGGCAAATTCTCCAGCGACCGCACGATTCACGAATACGCTCGCGACATCTGGCGCCTGCCCGCCGTGCGCGTCAGCTGAGCCGGTCTTCCTGCTTTCGCCGCAAGGCGCGGGAGTTTTTCGGCCCGGGTGTCTTGTCCCTTTTGGGGCTGACGCCCGGGCCGTTTTCTTTCTTCAATTTCCTCCGTGCCGTCCTTCCCAATGCGCGCGTCATCCCTCGGCGTAATCTTGCTTTTTTCCGTCGCGGCGGAGCCCATCCGCGCCGAGCTCTCCTTCCAGTCCGTGGAGCTCGTGCTCCGTCCCGAGGTCGGCGAGAAGAGCGTCCGCGGCGAGTTCGCCTTCAAAAACACAGGCGACGCCCCGATTTCGATCACGGAGGTCTCCAGCACCTGCGGCTGCACGGTCCCGGAAAAGCCCGAGGGCGTTTTCGCGCCCGGCGCGGCGGGGATTTTGCCCGTGCTTTTGAAGATAAGCGACCGCACCGGACTCATGTCGCAAACTGTCACCGTCACGATGTCTGACGGTCGCGAGCAAAAGCTCAGCGTGGTCGCGAATGTTCCCGCGCGCGTCACGTTCGCGCCGCGTTTGTTGCTTTTCCGGGCCGGTTCGCCCGAGCCCAAGTCGACCGTCCTCACTTTCGACCCCGCGTCGAAAACGACGCTGCTCGACGTCGAGACCACGTCGGAGTCCTTTGCAATCGTCGGCACTCCGACACTGGTCGACGATCGGTTGAAGATAGAGCTCCGGCACACGGGGACCGCCTCCGATGACGCCCGGGCCTCCATCCGGGTGCGCACGCGCGACGGGCGCGGCGTGGAGCATACGGATTTGGTCTACGCCAGGCATACGCCATGAGTCCCTCCGCGCCGCGCCTCGCGTTGTTTTTGCTCGCCGTGCCTCTCGCCCCCGCCCTGGCCACGGCCTGGCTGCATCCGCGGCGCCCCGATTGGCAGGCTTTGGTCTCGGGATCCGCTCCCGCAAACGCTCACGAACTTTCCCTGGCCGACGTGCGCGCGCGCGCGCCGGACGCGTTGTGGATCGATGCCCGTCCGGCGGCCAATTTCGCCGCCGGCAGCGTGCCGGGGGCTCTTTCGCTGCACCAGGACGATTGGGAAACGGGGTTCACCGCGTTGGTCGACGCGTGGGACGGGGCGCGCCCCCTGGTGGTTTATTGCGGCAGCGCCGATTGCCGGGCCAGCGCCGAGGTCGCCGAGCGCCTGCGCCGGGATCTGGGCGACGCGCGGGTGTATGTCCTGCGCGGCGGCTGGGAAGCATGGAAAGCCGCGCAGGGCGGGGGAGTCAGCCGATGACGCAAGGGCGCGTGCTCTCTCTCTCTCGCCGTCTCGCCTTGGCGGTCGTGGCCGGTTTGTTGGCTTGGGCCGGCGCGGCGAAACTCGGGGATCCGTCGCGTTTCGCGGCCGATATCGCCAACTATCGCCTTGTGCCGCCCCTCCTGGCCGCGATGGCGGCGGTTTATCTGCCTTGGCTAGAGATCGCTCTGGCCACCGGTCTGCTCGTGCCGCGTTTGCGGGCCGTCGCGCGCCTGTTCGCGCTCGGTTTGCTCCTGGTGTTTTGCGCCGCCCTCGCCTCGGCGTGGGCTCGCGGGCTCGACATACGTTGCGGTTGCTTTGGCGGTGCCGACGGCGGCGCATCCGCGGCGCAGGCGCTCGCGCGCAACGCGGTTTTGGCGACCCTGCTTTTCTGGGGCGGCGCCCGGTCCGTCCGCCTTTCCTCCCGTGGCTTGACCCAGATCAATTCCCGCGACGCGAAGGGTTGAGGCGTCGCGCGGAGTGGCGATGCTGGCGCTCATGCCCCGTCTCCCGCCAACACCCGGAGACGCCGCGTGGGCCGATCCGGCCCGGCGCGCGTTTCGTTGGGCGCTCGGCTGGTTTCTCGCGGCGGCGCTGCTCGGCGTGCTGTTGCGCGCCAGCCAGCTCCCCGGCGGGCCGCGGATAGCCTACGGCCATTGGCTGCATGCGCATTCGCACACCGCGTTCCTCGGGTTTGTGTTCAACGGTTTCTTCGCAATCGCGCTGGCCGTGTTCGTGCCCGGCGAGAAACGCGAAAACTACACGCGCTTGTTCGTGGTCATGCAGGTCGCGGTTCTGGGCATGCTCGCGACGTTTCCCTGGCAGGGCTATGGTCCGGCGAGCATCGCGTTTTCAACGCTTCACATGGGGGCCGCGGTCATGTTCGCGCGGCGCTTGTGGCGAGACCACGAGGCCGGCTCGGGCGCAAGGGCCCACCTGGGCGCGGCGCTGGTCTGCCTGCTTGCTTCGGGCGCGGGCCCCCTTGCGCTCGGACCGCTCGCCGCCGCGGGGTTGCGGGATTCGCCGGCCTACGCGCTGGCGATCTACTTTTATCTGCACGCGAACTACAACGGCTGGTTCCCCTTTTTTCTCCAGGCCTCGGTGCTGAGGGCGACCGAAACGGCCGGGATCCATCCTGCCCGGGATCGCGCCGCCCGCCTGTCGCTGCGCTGGATGGCGGCCGGAGCGGTTCTTACCTTTGCGCAGTCGACGCTTTGGCTGGGGCCGCCAGGCTGGGTTTTCGCGGTCGCCGGGGCAGGGGGCGCGGCGCAGTTGGTCGGGTTCGTCTGGTGGCTGCGGGCGCTCGGCCCCCTTTCGGGCCGGGGATTGGCGGCGGTCCGGGCGCTCGGATCCCTTTCGTTGGTCTGCCACGCCGCGAAACTCCTCTTGCAAACCGCCTCCGCGTGGCCGGCGCTGGCTCCGCTGGCCGGTCACCGGTTCGTGGTGATCGCTTTTCTCCACCTCGTGTTTCTTGGCGTCGTGACGGCGGCGCTCTTCGCCTGGGCGCTGCGCCTTGGCTGGCTGCGAGATTCGCCTTCGGTGCGGCTCTGCCTTGGCGTTTTTTTCGTGGCCGCGGCGGTTTCCGAGGCGCTGCTGGTGGGGACGGCGCTGGGCTGGGCGTCCGCGCCCATCTTGCCAGGCGCGCTTTGCGCCGCCGCGGTGGCGATGGCGCTGGCCTTGGTTCCGCTGGTTCTGGTTCAGAGGTAAATCATTCCCTTCGCGAGCAGGACGATCCCGAGCATGATGCCCGCGACCACCCGGTGCGTGTGGCGAAAGCGGCAGGGATCCAGGGCGCCTTTTCGGGCGGCGCGCATGGATGCAAGGAAAACGCCCAGGACCACGAACGTGAGCGATACCTTGGTCGCAAGCATCCATCCGAAGCGGCTGTGGAAGAAATCGGGGCGCAGGGAAAATTGGACCGCGAACATCGAGGCGCCGCTCAAGTAGAGCAGCCCCACGACGATCGGCATAAACGTCCGGACA
>JAIXVY010000016.1 GCA_027482505.1 Opitutaceae bacterium
CCGCACTTGCCTCGAGGCCCTCGCCGCCGCGTCCGGCCACACCCAGTCCCTCCACACCAACGCGCTCGACGAGGCCATCGCGCTGCCGACCGATTTCTCCGCCCGCATCGCGCGCAACACCCAGCTTCACCTCCAGCAGGAGACGGGCATCTGCTCCGTCGTCGATCCCTTCGGCGGCAGCTACTACGTCGAGTATCTCACCAACGAGCTGATCAAGAAGGTCCGCGTCCACCTCGACGAGGTGGAGAAGATGGGCGGCATGACCAAGGCCATCGAGGCCGGCATCCCCAAGCTCCGCATCGAGGAGGCCGCCGCGCGCCGCCAGGCCCGCATCGACTCCGGTCGCGAGACCATCGTCGGCCTCAACAAATACCGCCTCGAGCAGGAGGCCCCGCTCGACATTCTCGAGGTCGACAACACCGCCGTGCGCGAGTCGCAGATCAAGCGCCTCAAGGAGCTCCGCGCCAAGCGCGACGAGGCCGCGGTCAAGGCCGCCCTCGCCGCCCTCACCGAGTGCGCCCGCACCGGGCAGGGCAACCTGCTCGCCCTCGCCGTCACCGCCGCCCAGGCCCGCGCCACGCTCGGCGAGATCAGCGACGCCTGCGAAGTGATCTTCGGCCGCTACTCCGCGCAGATCCGCTCCATCAGCGGCGTCTATCGCCAGGAGTTTGGCCAGGACAAGAACGTCGAGCGCATCCGCGAGCTCGTTAAAAAGTTCGAGTTCATCGAGGGCCGCCGTCCGCGTCTGCTCATCGCCAAGCTCGGCCAGGACGGGCACGACCGCGGCGCGAAGGTCGTCGCCACCGCCATGGCCGACCTCGGTTTCGACATCGACATCGGGCCGCTCTTCCAGACGCCCGAGGAGGCCGCCCGCCAGGCGGTGGAAAACGACGTGCACTGCGTGGCGATGAGCTCCCTCGCCGCCGGCCACAAGACCCTGCTGCCCGCGCTGCGCGATGCGCTCAAGGCCCTCGGCCGCGAGGACATCATGCTCGTGTGCGGCGGCGTCATCCCCGCCCAGGATTACGACTTCCTGCTCAAGAACGGCGCCGCGGCCATCTTCGGCCCCGGCACGGTCATCACGAAGTCCACCCTGCGCACGCTCGAACTCTTGATCGAGCGCCTCGAACCGGCGGCCGCCTAGAAACCGTCAACGCAGAGACGCAGAGACGCGGAGACGCCGAGAACACCCCTGCCACGGCGCGGGCGGTCTTTCCTCCGCGGCTCTGCGCCTCCGCGTTAAATAATATCAGCATGCCCGACCCGCTTCCCCTTCACGACGGCTGTCCGCAACCTCGCCCGGATTGGGTGCCGGAGGGCTGCGCCTCCGATCCCGCCTTCGCCACCTGGGTGATGCAGGGGGTTCGGCCCTCGGGCGCGAGCACGGTTCGCCCGCCGACGCGCCGCCGCCCCACGCTTTCGACCGAGGACTATGTGCGCGGCGTGCTCGCGCGCGATCCCGGCGTCCTCGGGCGCGCCATCACGCTGGTGGAGAGCAACGCCCCCGCCCACCAGCGGCAGGCGCAGGAGGTGCTCGCCGCGCTCCTGCCGCACACCGGCAAGGCGCGGCGCGTCGGCCTCACCGGCATCCCCGGCGCGGGCAAGAGCACGTTCATCGAGGCCTTCGGCCTGCGTCTGGCCGAGCAGGGCCGCCGCGTCGCCGTCCTCGCCATCGACCCGTCCAGCGCCGTCACCGGCGGCAGCATTCTCGGCGACAAGGTGCGCATGGAAAAACTTTGCCGCCACCCCAACGCCTTCATTCGCCCCTCGCCCTCGGGCGGCTCGCTCGGCGGCGTCACCCGCAAAACCCGCGAGGCCATCCTCGTCTGCGAGGCCGCCGGCTACGACGTCGTGCTGGTGGAGACGGTGGGCGTGGGCCAAAACGAGGTCGCGGTGCGCGCCATGGTCGACGCCTTCGTGGTGCTCCTCATCGCCGGCGCGGGCGACGAGATGCAGGGCATAAAGAAGGGCGTCATCGAGCTCGCCGACCTGCTCGTGATCAACAAGGCCGACGGCGACAACCTCCCCCGCTGCACCGCCGCGCTGGCCGAGATGAAACGCGTCCTCCACTACCTGCGCCACGCCACGGAGGGCTGGCAAACGACGGTGCAGACCGCCTCCGCCCGCACGGGAGACGGCGTGGCCGACGTGTGGGCGACGCTCGGGCAGTTTTTCACCACCGGCGAGCGCACCGGGTCCACCGCGCGCCGCCGCCGCGAGCAGGCGGTGGCGTGGATGCACGCGTTGATCGAGGAGCACCTGCGCGCGGGCTTTTACGGCGCGGAGCCGGTCCAGGCCCGCCAGGCGGAGATCGAAAACGCGGTCGCGAACGGCGCCCTGGCCCCGATGGCCGGCGCGCTGGCGCTCTTGGCCGCGGGCGGAAGGTGAGGCGGAGCGGAGCGACGGAAGGACGGAGGGGCGGAACGACGGAGGGGCGGAGACCTGAGGCCTGAAACCTGAGACCTGAGACCGGAAACCTGAAACCTGAGGCCTGAAACCTGAGGCCTGAGACCTGAGGTTGGTGCTTTGGCGTGCTGGTTTGTGTGTTCCGATCTGGCGGCCATTGGCCGCGCGTCGACAACGGAAGCCGAGGCCCTGAGGGCCGAGGGGGAAGAGTCCAAAGAAACGCCCATTGGGTCGTTTCCTGAGTGGTTAAAACCCTCCGATTATTCGATGCTCCGAGTTCCCGAACCGCGGAAAAACCAAACCGGGTTTAACCACTAAGAGAGCGGCTCAATGAGCGCTCTTTTAGGGGGTGAGTCCCGCCAAGCGGGACGGCGGGTGTCGACGGCTCGGCGAACGCCTCGGTGGATCGGAACGACGGAGCGGCGGAGCGACGACGGAGGGCGGAAACATTTCCAATCTGATCGGTTCAATCCGTGATATCCGTGCAATCCGTGGTTAAAATTCTCCGATGGTTTGATGCTCCGAGTTTCCCGAACCACGGAAAAACCAAACCGGGTTTAACCACTAATAGAGCGGCTCAATGAGCGCTCTTTTGGGGGATGAGTCCCGCGAAGCGGGACGGCGTTTTTCGAAGGCTCGGCGAACGCCTCGGTGGATCGGAGCGACGACGATGGGCGGAAAATTTCTAATCTGATCGGTTCAATCCGTGTTATCCGTGCAATCCGTGGTTAA
>JAIXVY010000248.1 GCA_027482505.1 Opitutaceae bacterium
GCGAGTTCGGCGCGGAGGAGCAGGAGCTGCGGACCGGGTTGGAGACGCTCGAACAGTTTCGCGAGCGTGGCCTCGGCCTCGGCTTGGAGGCCGATTTGTTTCTGCGCGCGGGCGAGTGCCTGGGTAAACGCGGGGTTCTCCGGGTGCGCGTGGTGCAGCTGCTCAAGAATCGGGAGCGCCTCCCCGGGCTGCCCGGCGTCGAGCAGATCGCGCGCGAGGTTCCAGTGGTTGGTCTCGCGGGTCTGCGCGGCGGCCTTAGCCTTGTCCTGGTCGGGTGCATCGATGTAGCCGAGATCCACGAATTGCTGGATGAGCTCGGCGGCTTCGGCGGCGTCGAACACCGTGCCGGTCGGATGCTGGCCGGTGTCGCCCGCGACAGTTTCCCAGGAGTCGATGTATTCGAGCTTCGGCTCCTCTTTGAAGGCTTCGGCGAGCACGCGGCCGTCCATGTCGCGCGCCGGGGCGAGGCGGTGCAGCGTGAGGAGGGTGGGCGTGATGTCGAGCAGGCGTGCGCCGTGGATTTCGACGCCGGTCTTGAGCAAAGGGCCTTTCGCGAGGAACACGCCTTGCGGGCGGTGCCAGGCTTCGGGATTGGCGAACGGGTTTTCGTTGAACGCGGGCCGCAGCGCACCCGACTGGAAGCCGTGGTCGGAGACGACGATGATGTTAGCTTCGGGACCGGCGAGACGGAGATAAGCGCCGAGCATCCGGTCGTAAAGGCGACACACGCTGTTGACCACGTCGCCATAGATCTCGGCCGCAGTCTGGTCTGCGCCTTCGATCGCGGGCGGGTGGTAGGGCATGAAAGTGTGGAAAAGCAGGTCGGGCGTGCGCCAGTAGACGGCGAGGAAATCCACCGGCTCGTTTTGCAGGAGCCATGTCGCCGCATTGTGGATCGAGAGCGCCTTGGACAACTCGCGGGCGAGCACGAAGAGGCGCTTGTCCTTCGCCTGATCCACCTCCGCGCCGCGCGGGACGAAGAGCCCGATGAGTTCGCCGTCGAGTTCGTCAGGGCTCATGCGCAGTTCGGCGAGCGTGGGGCCGAGGCGTTCGGGAAACACGAGACCGGGGCGCAGCGGCCACGGCCGGTCGAGCGGTGGTGCGCCCTCGGCGAAGAGATCGGAGACGGCGCTGCCGGAGAGCGGCTCGGCAGGGTGGCTGGCGAACCAGTTGAGCAGGTGGCAGCGCGCGCCGTTTTGCTGGAGGATGTTCCAGACCGCCTTGCAGGAGCGCGAGAGGCTGGAAACGGGGCGGACGAGATCCGTCTGCGGATCGACCTCGGTGAAACCGTGGATGCCGTGTTTGGCCGCGCGTTTGCCGGTGGCGATGCTGTTCCAGAGCATCGGCGAGAGCGTGGGCTCGAGCGTGTGCAGGTTGCCGGTCACGCCCTGCTCCACGAGTTGCTGGAAGACGGGCAACTCGCCGCGCGCGATCAGCGGGCGGAGGACTTGCCAGTCGAGACCGTCGAGACCCAGGAGGATGGTTTTGGCCACGGGATTATAGGTTAGTGGCGGTGCCACAGAGGGAAATAAAAACCCCGCGCGCACGAGGCGGCGGGGTCGAAATACCCTAGGTGCGGAGCTACACGCTGGCTCAGACGGCGCGCTCGATTTTCCTGTTCCGACGGTAGGCGGCGAGTCCGGCGGCACCGAGCGCGAGCAGCGCGGCCGCGTTCGCGGGTTCGGGGATCGCAGCCACCTCGCCAGCGGCTATGCTTGCGCCGGGGGTCGCATTATAAGCCGCCGCCAGCACCGTGATGGTGGAGGCGTTGCTATTGGTCTGCACCTTTATCCAGCCGTAGTGAGTTCCGGTATTTTTTTTGAAGCTCACGCCGATGTAGCCCGTGGCATTGCTCCAGGCCGGCACCACGCCGCCAAAAAAGTAGCGATTCAACTCGGCATAGGAGCCATTGCTATTGGCGGCAAGGGAACCCGAATCGATGGTTTGATTGAAAGAGAATTTGGTTGCCGGAGCTTGGCCGGTTTCAGTCGTGCCAACCTTGGAAAGACCAAATCCACCATCAAGGGGTTTAACGCCTGACCACACACCGTCGGCGTAGGGATCCGTGCTCGCCACCAACCAGAATTGCGCCCCAGCAAAACTGCTGGCATAGCCAACACCGGTCTCAAGGGAAAAGAAGAGCGACGATACTCCGAAACTCATGGAGTTTGCACCGCTTAGGGTGACATTTGTAACCTGAGCATCGACCTCCGACGGAAGTGCAATCAGCGCAGTAGCTCCAAGAGCGACGGCTCCGATGGATTTGGCCCGGACAGAGCGGGAAGCTGATAGGTAAGGATCAAAAGAAGCGGCCGGGAGCATAGTCATGAATAACTAGGTAGTTGGTAAATTAGCGTAAAATTGTAAAGGACAAGTTTAACAGCTCTGCCGCACACCGTCCTGCCGTTTTGCAACCATGGACGAGGGGCACCCTAACGGAGGGGTCAGGCCCAGAACGGGGTTCGATCCGGAAAGATAGAGCCGAACTGAGGGAGACCGGTCGCCGAATCAAAGGGGCAGATCCGAGGTGGGCAGGCCGAGTTTTGTTGCAGATTCATGCCTCCTGAATGCGTCTCAGGCGCGCGGCGGCTCGTCCGTCTCCAGTAGCTTCCCGACCATGCCTCGGTGGTCCATCATGAACGCCCGCGTGACGCGGTAGTGTTCGGTGTCCTCGAAAGCCACGCGCCGGACGCCCTCGACGTCGAAATGGTAGATCCACGCGTCGGGGAAGGCCATCAACAGCGGGGAATGCGTAGCGATGATGAATTGGGAGAAGTCCAGCGTCAGGTCGTGCAGCCGGACGAGCATCGCCAGTTGACGCTGGGGTGAAAGCGCGGCCTCCGGTTAGTCGAAGAGGTAGATGCCGTGCCCGTTCAGCCGTTGTGTGAGCAAATTGAGGAAGGATTCCCCGTGCGACTGCGCGTGCAGGCTCTTCCCGCCGTAGCTCGCGAGCACGCCGCCGCAGAAAGGCGTCGCCTCCAACTCGTCCAGCTCCGTCGCCCAGTTGTGAAAGCTCTCCGCGCGAAGGAAGAAACCGTCGAGAGGGAGAGCCGATGGGGTCAGGCCGCGTTTTGTTGATTCTTGGCTCTGCCCGACACCCTCCCACCTAGCCTCTTCCCATGGGCCGAAAGCTTCACATCCAATATCCCGGTGCGCTGTATCACGTCGGCCGAGCCAATGGGGTCAGGAGAGCCGATGGAGTCAGGCCGCGTTTTGCTGCAGACTGCGTGATAGTAGCGCCCGACATCGGTTAATACAATAAAACAACAAAACTCGACCAGACCCTATATTTCCCTCCCGGGGCGCTCCTCTTCCCGGACGGCGCCACGCAGTCGGCGCTCTCCCCCCACTCAAGTTGGAAATTGGTCTCCCTCAAAAAATCGTGCCAGCCTCTTTAGGTTGCCCCCAAAAATCAAACGCCATTTGTTATCCTCTATGAAAACCAACATCCGCGCTGCTCTTGCGGTCTTCGCGCTCACCGTGTTTCTGCCCCTCATCGGTCTTGCCAGTAACAACCCCATCCCCGGCATCGATGTAGTCGTGCAAAAAAAGCCCTCCGGAAACGCAATTACCGTGAAGACAGACGCCCAGGGCCAAGCCTCTCTCCCCAATCTCGCGCCCGGCGATTACACCGCAACCTTCGTGGTGCCCGTCTCCCTCACCGTGAATACCCCTAAAGATGCGCCCAAGGGCGAAGTGAAGGGCGATGGAAAACAAAAAGCTCCCACCGCCATCGGCAGCGGCGAGATCAAGAAGCCGAGTCCAACCCTGAACTTTACAGAGGCAAAAGTCCCGGTGGCGTTCAGCGAGAGCTGGTCGGAGGACTCGAAGCGTGGCACGATCACTTTCACCGTGCCTCCGGGTCGGCCGCAAACCGTGCGCCTCAGTCTCTTGCTCCCCGTTGTGGAAAAAAAGGCCTCTGCCTTGGCGGCGGGTGACGAGTGTTGCAATCTATGGCCACACTGCCTGCAGGGATGTCCCAGCCGTCGTTAAGTGAGCCCGAGGGGAGTCAGGCCGAGTTTTGCTGCAGAATCCGCTTAAGCCCGTCGTTGACCCGATAAACCGTCAGCTAGCGGTTTATCGAGGCAAAGCCGCCCCACCCGTCTTGCCGAGGTAGCCGCGCGCGCCGATTCGCTCGAACGTTTCGGGCGCGAGCTGGCCGACCGGCTGCACACGCTGCGCGCGCTTGGATCGCGTCCCGCGCTGGCGGCCAGCATCGCCGACACGCCCGTCTTGCTCGCCGGCCGTTTTCCCGAGGGCGCCTTGGCCGACGCCACGCTGGCGGCCTACGCCGACTTGCTGGCGGAGCGGGCAGGCATCGCGCCGCCTGCGTGGTGTTTCGCCGCCGAGCGAGTCGCGCCCGAGCCGTGGTTCGCGAGCACGGGGCCGCGCAGCCGTCTGCTCGCGCTACGTGACACGCCGCCGGCCTTCAAGCGCCGCAATCTCTTCTCCGCCGCGCCGGACCTGCCGATTCGCCTGCGCGCCGGTCGCCAGCCCGTATCCGCCGAGCAACGACGCGCCAAAAACGCCGAGCGCCAGCGCCGCTTCCAGCAACGCCGCCGCGAGCTTATTAGGAAGCTTCTCGCCGCCGCCTAACCGGCCCTCGCGCCGGCCCGAAGCGCAGCCTCCGACCGCAGACGAAGAGCCGAGCCAATAGGGTCTGCCGAGCCAACGGGGTTATGCCGATACTTGTTAACTTCCGGACGGCCGAGCCAAGTTAGATCAGGCCGAGTTTTGTTGCAGAAATACCCTCGCTGCCTGGCTTAGATCTTTCTGTCCGATCACTTCCTCCCCGCCCCCATCAGCATACCGTCCCGACGAATCCGCTTGCCCGTGTGGCCAAATTGGCCACACGGTCTCCCTCGCGACGCCACTCATGCGCATCATCACCCGCAAACGCCTGGAAGACGCCGCCCGCCACTACGCCAAAGCCGCCCCGACCATTCGCCATTGGCACGCCGTCGCGAGCCGGGCCGTCTGGACCAATCTCGTCGATGTTCGCCAGACCTTTCCGCACGCCGACCAAGTCAAAGTCGCCAGCGGCCGCACAGTCACCGTTTTCAATCTCACCAACGCCTGCCGCCTGATAACCGCCATCCACTACAATCGTCGCTGCATCTACATTCTACACGTGCTCACCCACGCCGAATACGACCGCGACGCTTGGAAAGGCACCCTGTGAAAAAGTCCGCCGTTTCCCTACCTGCCAAGCTCCCCACCCGCTACGCGGATCTCATCGCCCTGCACGTGCCGCGTCCGATCCACGACCGCGCCGCCTACGACAATACCGTCGAGGTCATCGACGCCTTGGCCGGCCACAAACTCAACGCTGACCAAGAAGACTACCTCGAACTCCTCAGCCAGCTCGTCGAGGCTTACGAGGCGGACCAATTTGTCCCGCCGCCCAAGCTCACCGGCCCGGAGGCGCTCAAGTTTCTCCTGAAAGAGAACCAGCTCACCGGCGACGACCTCGCCGCCCTCCTCGGCGTGGACCGCTCCACCGCCTACAAGCTGCTCAAAGGCACCCGCCAGCTCACGCTCGAGCACGTCCGCCGCTTGTCCGCGCGGTTCAATGTCGGCGCCGAGCTATTCCTGGCCACCTGAGAACCGGCTGGGCCGCGAGGCCGAGCCGACGGGTTCAGGCCGAGTTTTGCTGCAGATGACGCCCCACCAAAGGGGTCAGACCGCGCGCGGTTGCAGACTCGCAAAACAGCAACGCGGTCTTGGCAGGGAGCTCGCGGATCCTTGGGATCTGGGCATGCGCCCTGGAAGCACCTTCATTCGAATGGTCGCGGCCGCATCCTTGTCGTGGGTCGCGGGATTGACCGCGGCCGCAGCGGAGCCCCGGCCGAACTTTCTCGTGATCGTGCCAGATGACCATCGTTGGGACGCGATCGGCTACATGCAGGAAAGGATCGCGGGGGAGGGCCGGGTCGCGCGCTTCCCTTGGTTCGTCGGGCGCAGCCCGGGGCTGGACCGTCTGGCGCGCGAGGGGCTGCGCTTCACCAACGGCTTCGTGACCTTTTCCCTGTGTTCGCCGAGCCGGGCCTCGATGTTGACCGGGCAACACCCGCACCGGACGGGCATCCTGGACAACGAGACCTACTTCCCCGAGAACGCGGTCACCTACGCCACGGTTCTGCGCGACGCGGGGTATTCCACGGCCTACTTCGGAAAGTGGCACATGCGCGATCAACTGGCGCGGCCCGGCTTCGACCACGTCGCGACTTTCCTGGGCCAGGGCAATTATTACGGGAACACCTTTTATGTGAACGGAGCGCCCGTCTGGCAGGACGGATGGGTGGACGATGTATCCACCGACTACCTACTGGATTTTCTCGGGCGGCGGACGGAAAACGCGCCGCCTTTCCTCGCGTTCATCGGGTTCAAGACGCCCCACGACAACCGCACGCCGCCGCAGCGACACGCCACGTTGTTTTCCGAGAATGCGCCCCTCGCGGTGCCGAACCTGTCGATCGATCCTCCCTACCGGCCCGGCGCCAACGCAGGCACCGCGC
>JAIXVY010000228.1 GCA_027482505.1 Opitutaceae bacterium
GAAGGCCGAGGCCGCCTCTCTTCTCCTCACCACCCACGAGTGCAGCGAAGCCGCGATCCGCCTCACCGTGAACCGCCTGGCCAAGCTCAACTGCACCCTCGGCAAGCCCCTCCTCCTCCGCATCGCGGATTTCTGAGGCTAAGGGCCCACGAAACACACGAAATGACACGAAAAGCAAAACCCTCTGTTCTAGGCTAGGTCTGCTTTTTGTGTCATTTCGTGTGTTTCGTGGGCAAATTGGTTTGGTGATTTTTTCCGTGTCGTCCGAGTGTTCCGTGGGCTAAATCTGAAGCCATGTCTTCTCCGGTCCAAATCGACATCGACCACCTCGCCACGCTCTCGCGCCTCGCGCTCACGCCCGAGGAGAAGGCGAAGTTTGCCGCGCAGCTCGGGGACATTCTCGGCCATATCGAGCAGCTCAAGCGGGTGAACGTCGACGGGGTGGAGCCCACCGCTCACGCCACGCCCATCTTCAACGTTCTGCAGGCCGACGAGCCGCGTTCCGGCCTTTCGGTCGAGGACGCCTTGCGCAACGCCCCCGCCCAGCGCGACCACATGGTGCTCGTGCCTCGCGTGGTGGAGTGAGCCCGGCTCCGGGCCAGGCCGATCAACCGCCCAGCCGGCCCGGCACCAGCGTGTGACCGTCGAAGACCACCGAGGGGAACCGCGCGGCGCTCGCGAAGACCGCGGTGCCACCTGTCTCATGGTAGGCGGCGTCGGCCGTGCACTCCGCCGCGGCCGCCCGGTTCGCCAGGACGAGGACGAGCGGATGAGGATGCAGCTCGGCCATCAGCGCGAGCACCTCGGGGGTGAAGGCGCCCGCTTTGCCTGAGGCGCCGACCAGCGCGGTTGGGCGAAGCGACTCGACCGCGCCGAGCAGAGAGTAGAGCGGCGTGTGCGGGTGGGCGTAGGGCCGCAGGTCGGCCGAGGCGGAGCGTCCGCCGCGCTCACGGACCACGAGGCCGCCGTCATCGAAAAACCAGCATAGCGCGCGGGCCTCCGCCTCGGACAATCCGTCCGAGACGGCCGCCGCGACGAAGCAGTCGGCCACGGCCAGCGAGCCGGCGTTCACGCCAAAAAAGAGCACGCGGTGCTCGGAGAGTTTGCCGTAGTTGGAGCGGACGCCCTCGAGGAGGGCGGCGAGCACGGCGGGAGCGGAGTCCGGCCGGGGAGCGATCAGGGCGGGCGCGAGCCCGGAGGAGGATGCCAGGGTGCTCATGACGCCGCGCAGTCTAGCGGGGCTGGCCGCGCCACGCTGCGCGCTCCTTGGCCAACACGTGTCGCGGCCGGTCAGGCCGCCACGTTTTCCAACGAGCAGCCGTCGGCGTCGGGCGTCTCGCAGTTGGGCCGGGCGACCACGCCCGGATAGGGCTCGTCGGCGAAGGGCTCGTCGCCGCGGGCGAGCAGGTGCCGGTCGCACACCTCGAACAGCTCGGCCTCGGTCATGGCGCGGCGCATGTCGTGCAGGAAGCGCCCCTCGGGGTCGACCGACTGACCGACGAAATTGAGAAACTTTTTCATACGCGCCACGTGCGCGCGCTCGCGGGCGACGGCGGGCGAGTCGGTGGCGTGGAGCGAGGTGCGAGGATCGGAAAAGCCGGCGCCGGTGGCGCGGTAGAGGGCGCGGATGTAGCCGTGCGCGTCGCGCAGCGTCGGCGCGAAGACGGGCGAGCCCGAGAGGTGTTCGCGGATCTGGCGGAAGAGCCACGGATTGCGGATGGCGTGGCGCCCGCACATGACGCCGGCCGCGCCGGTCTCGGCGAGGATGCGCGCCGCGGCGCGGGCGCTGGTGACGTTGCCGTTGGCGATGACGGGGCAGGGGACGGAGCGCACGGCGCGGGCGATCTCCTCGTAACGCACCGCCGAGCGATACATTTCCTTCACCGTGCGCCCGTGCACGACGAGCAGGTCGACGCGGTGGCGCGCGACGGAGGCGAGGATGCGTTCAAAGTGGCGCGTGTCCTCGAAGCCGATGCGCATCTTCACGGTGAAGAGGCCGGGCACGCGGGCGCGCATCGCGGCGAGGATGGCGTCGATGTGGTCGGGATCGCGGAGGAGGCCGCCGCCGACGTTTTTCTTGTAAACCTTGGGCGCGGGGCAGCCGAGATTGAGGTCGATGCCGGCGACGGGGTGCTTGAGCAGCAGGTCGATCGTGCGCTCGAGGTGGAAAATCTCCTCGCCGATGAGCTGGGCGAAGACGGGGCGGCCGGTGCGATTTTCGTCGATGGAGCGGACGATGTGCGCCTCCGGGCGAGACTGGCCGTGGACGCGCAGAAACTCCGTCACGTAGTAGTCGGGCGCGCCGTAGTCGGAGATCAGGCCCATGAACGCCAGATCGGTGACGTCCTGCATCGGCGCCAGCGCGGTGAGCGGCTGACCGGGGATGTGGGGCGCGGGAAGGGCGGCGGACATGGGCGAAGAGGCAGCGAGCGAGGCGGGAGAGGCCGGCGAGGGCGACTATTTTCCCCGACGCTGGCGGAGCGCCAGCCACACCACGGCGGCCGCGATCAGGTCGACGGCGGCGGTGGCAAGGCGAACGGGCAGGGGCACGGGGAGCGGAAGCGCGAGGACGAGCAGCCCCGCGGCGAGCAGAAACCACATCGCGAAGCGGAGCAGGCGGAGCGTGTCGACGGGAGCGGGCATGGCGGCGAGGTTCAGGGAGCCAGGGGGAGGCGAAGCCTCATGGTGGTGCCTTCGGGGCCGGTGGCGTGGAGCGCGATGTCGCCGTGGTGGGAGAGCAGGATGCGCTTGGCGATGGCGAGGCCGAGCCCCGTGCCGTCGCTGCGGCCGGAGAGAAAGCTGTCGAAAATGTGATCCGCTATCTCAGGGGGCACGCCGGTGCCGGTGTCGACGACGTCCACGACGGCGTGCCGCGCGCCCGCCTGTTCCTCGACAAAGGCGCGCACCGTGATGGCTCCGCCGTGGGGCATGGCGTGGGTGGAGTTGAGGAGCAGGTTGAGCAGCACCTGCTGGATCTGGCCCTTGTGGACGTCGACGTGGATCGCGCGGGGCGGGGGCTCGAAGCTCAGGCGAATCTTGCTCTGGGCGAGCTTGAGCCGGATGAGGACGAGCGTGTCCCCTATGACGTCGGCCAGCGACCAGCGGGAGTGCAGGGAAGACGGGGCCTTGGCGAACTGGAGCACGCGCGAGACGATGGCCTCGAGCTGGTCGAGTTTTTCGCCGATCACGCGGACGTCGGTGCGGCGGGGGTCGTCTTCCGGAAAATCGAGGCCGAGGTAGCCGTAGAGCAGCTTGATGAC
>JAIXVY010000033.1 GCA_027482505.1 Opitutaceae bacterium
CATGGGCATCCTCACCACGATCTACACCGCCGTCGGCGGCTACAAGGCCGTCATCTGGACCGAGGTTTTTCAGGGCATCCTCAAGTTCGTCGCGCCTGTCGCCATGATCGGCGTCTGCATCTACGCCCTCCCCGGCGGCTTCGGCGAATTCGTCGAGATCGGCAAACACTACGAGAAGTTCGACATGGCCCTGCTCACCTGGGACTACACCGTGCCGGCCCTCTGGATCATGGTCATCAGCACCTTCATGGCCTGCACCGTCACCATCGCGGGCGACCAGCCGATGATCCAGCGCGTCTTCTCCGCCCCCGAGAAAGAGGTCCGCCGCGTGGCCTTCATGAACATTCTCTGCGGCATCCTCATCGCCATCGTGGTCAACGTCCTCGGCCTCGCGATCTTCGCCTTCTTCCACTCGCGCCCCGACCTCCTCGACGCCGGCTCGCAAAACGACCAGATCATCCCGCTCTTCTCCACCCAGGGCCTCCCCGTCGGTCTCGCCGGGGTCGTCATCGCCGCCATCTTCGCCTCCGCCATGGCCACCGTGGCGTCCAACATGAACAGCGTCTCCACCGTCTTCGTGGAGGACTTCTACAAGCGCGCCCGCCCCGACGCCACCGACGAGCAGCGTCTCAAGGTCCTCAAATCGGTCTCCTACCTCGTCGGCATTCTCGGCACCGTCATGGCGCTCCTCTTCGCCGCCCTGCCCATCAAGTCCATGATGGTCGTCTGGTCCCAGATCACCTCGCTCCTCGGCGGCGGCATCGTCGGCGTCTACACCCTCGGCATGCTCTCCACCCGCGCCAACGGCGTGGGCGCGGTCACCGGCGCGGTCGCCTCGATCGTGGTCACCCTGCTGGTGAAACTCTTCACCTCCGTGCACTGGATGGCCTACCCGCCCATCGCCATCTTCACCTGCATGGGCGTGGGCTACGTCGTCAGCATCCTGACGCCGCACGCCAACAAGAAGAACCTGCTCGGCCTCACGATCTTCACGCCCCGTCCGGATCCCGCCGGCCGCTAAGACGCCGCCGCTTTCTCCCAAGGCCGCCCCGCAAAGGGCGGCCTTCTTTTCGCCCTTCAACCACCCCGCCGATGACAACACCCCGCCCCTGCCAGCTCCTGCTTCTCGCGCTCATCTCCCTCGGCCTCCCCGCCCGCGCCCAGACCGCCGAAGCGCCCTCGCCCGTCCCTCCCGCCCAGGACCAGGGCCTGCCCTACACCCGCTCCTCCGCCCGATCCGCCATCGCCCGCGTCGCCGACGGCGTCGCCCTGTATCCGGGAAGTCGTTACGCCTGCGTGCTCGGCCGCCGCGTCCGCCTGAGCGATACCGACCTGCTCCGCGCCGAGGCCCGCCTCGACGCGTCCGGCCGCCTCTTCGTCCCCGCCGAATTCGCCGACATCGCCGCCCGCGCCGCCGCCGGGAAACTCGCCTTCCCGCCCGTCCCCGCGGACCTCGCGCCCATCGCCGGACGCTGGGTTTACGCTCCCTCCGACCTCGGCCCCGTGAGCGAAAGGGTGGGGGAGTGGACCGAGCTCTCGCCCGCGCTTGCCGCACGCGGCTGGACGCTCGCGCCGCACCCCGCAGGCTTCTGGTATGCCGGCCCCGCCCCGCTCGTCTTCGCCCCCGGCGAGGACGCACTCATCGAAAGCATCGTCACGCTCTTCGACACGCCGGAAAAATTCGCCGATCCCGACATCGCCACGCGCCGCCTGCCCGCCCTCGCCGCCCAGGGCAAGTGGACCGATCACGTCAAGGTCACCCCCGCCCAGCTCGCCGCCCTCGAAGGCCCGGCCACCGAGTGGCCGACCACCCCGCGCTCCGCCTACGACGAGGCCGGCATTGCCCGCTCCCTCTTCGGCTCGCCCCTCCCCGCGCCCGGCATTTACCCGCGCCTCCTCCTCAGCCCCGAGGACATCCCCGCCTTCTCCGCGCGCGTCAAAAACTCCGTCGTCGGCCGCATGTCGCTCATCGAGATGGAGCACCTCTTCGCCAAGACTTGGTGGGACCCCGCCACGAGCGACGGACGCGTTTTCCAAAAGCTTTCCACCGGCGACCTCGCCGGCCTCGAGTGGGACACGCCCGCAGGCGCGCTCCCCTTCGCCGCCCCGCACGTCTTCAAGGGCCAGAAGCCCGGCATCACCAACTCCCACGTGCCCTACGTGCCCGAGTGCCTGACCGCGATGGGCCTCTACGCCCTCATCCAGCAGGACGACGCCCTCGGCCGCCGCGTCGCCGCCGCCTTCGCCAACTACTACCGCCTGCGCGAGCCGCTCCTCGACGGCTTCCTCGCCGTCAGCGACTCCGAATGGGCATCCTCCGTCGTTCTGCCCGACGGCTCGCTCATCCCCGGCAAGGGCATGGGCGCCGCCACCCACTGGCGCAGCATCCACGGCCTCGTCGGCAACACCGTCCTCGGACCCGGCCTCGACTTCGCCGGCCGCTGGATGAACGCCGAGGAAAAAGACCTCATGCGCCGCGTCATCGCCAAGGCCACCTACGGCCGCCGCTCCTACGGCCAAGACGGCCCCGCGCGTTTCCGCGACGTCAACTGGATGACTTGGGACACCCCCCACTTCCTCGCCCTCTCCGCCATCGAGGGCCTGCCCGGCTTCGACCGCGAGGCCTGGGCCGCCGGCGCCGAGAGCCTGCGCGCCTTCTGCGAATGGGGCATCGATCCCGCCGGCGTCGTCTACGAGTCCAACGGCAAAAGCCCCGGCTCCTTCGGCGCCTACTTCATGTCGCTCGTATCCCTCGCGCGCCGCGGCGAAAACCTCTTCGCCCACCCGCACCTTCGCCGCCTGCCCGAGGCCCAGGCGCTCATGACCTCGCCCAACGGCGTCACCATCGTGAACAGCGGCACCCAATACGTGCCCCACAGCCGCCAGCACCTCTCGCCCGGCCTCCTGCTCCAGCTCAAGTCCATCTACCCTCAGAATCGCGCCATTGACTACCTCCTCACCGAGGCCGCCTCCTCCGGCAGCACCGGCCCGAATCCCCTCGATCGCGATTCGGCCGCGATCGTGCCCTCGCAAAGCGCCTCCTTCGACGCCGAGACCTACCGCGCCGCCGTCGCGAAGATGAAGCGCCTCCGTCTCCCGAGCATGACCTACCCGGGCTTCGTGCGAAATGTGCTCTTCGACTCCGACTTCACGCCCACCACCCGCGCCGAGGCCGGCCTGCCGCTCGAGCTCGCCACGCCCGTGCACGGCGTTTTCTCGGCCTATTCCGACGCCACGCCCGAGGCCGCCTGGATCAATCTCCAGGTCCGTCCCAACCACTACCTCGGCGCGGGCCACCACCACGCCGACGCCGGCATGTTCCACTTCTCCGCCCTCGGCGTGGACTGGATAACCGAATCCGCCTTCGCGGAAAATTACTCGGGCAACTTCCACAACCTCGTCCTCGTCGACGGCAAATCCCAGCCCGAGGCCATCCCCGGCGTCATCAACGGCTACAACGCCGCCGCCACCTGGCTCGGCTCCTCCTCCACGCCCGCTCTGGCCTCCGCCTACGCCGACCTCGCCTACGCCTACTCCTGGCGCTGGAACACCCAGCCGCCCGCCGTCTGGTCCGAGGCCACCCGCGCCCTCGCCTGGGAAATGGACCCCACGCCGCGCATCGCCCAACTCTTCGCCGGCACCGCCCGCCTCAAGATGCGCCCCTGGTGGGCCAACTACACCCAGTCCAACTTCATCGCCACCAGCCGCGCGCCCTACAACCCCATGGAGCGCGTCTTCCGCAAGGTCGCCCTCGTGCGCGGCGCCCGTCCCTACGGGATCGTCGTCGACGACGTGAAAAAGGACGACCGGGAGCGTCTCTACCAATGGACCGCCATGCTCGGCGGCGCCGTCGTTCGCGCCGATTTGCCCGGCCTCCCCGAAAACGCCATCGCCCTCGCCTCCGCCGCGGGCGACGTGGATATAAGTTCCCCCGAGCCTCGCCCCGTCGCGTCCCCTCGGCCCGGCGATGCGCTGCTTCTGGTGTATTCACTCGGTCACGACGAGGGTGCGCGGGAATCCTGGTCCGTCGAGCGCGTCTCCGCCCCGCGCAACCGCAAGGGCGACCTCGGCTACAGCGACCGCCTTGTCGCCGGCCTGCGCGCAAAAGAGGCCGCTTTCCGCATCCTCCTTGTTCCGTCACGGGCTGGCGAGGCTCTGCCGGAGCTTTCCTACGACCCGGCCCGGAACCAGCTTGCCGTGGTCCTTGAGGGCCAGCGGGACCTGCTCGCCTTGCCGCTTGTCCCCGAGGGACCCGTCATCCGCCTGCTCGATCATGAGGTCGTCCGCCGCGCGCACATTCCCTGATGCGAGCTTTGGTTCCCTGAACTCGCTTCGCCTCTTCCCTGTTCCTCTCATGTCTCCTCCGCACTCAGCCTCCCCTGTCCGCCGGCTTTTCATCCGCCTGGGGCGTCAGTTGCTTTTGGGTGTTTGTTTTGGCGCGTCGGTCGCGAGCGCCGCCATACCCCTGAATCTTGTTCCAGGCACGGCCGCCACGGTCACGCTGGGCTCGCTCCAGACTACATCGAACTTCAACACCAGCATCGGTTCGAGCGACATATCTTATAGCAACACGGATCTGGCCACCCGCGCCTACGTCATTCGCCTGCCCTCGGGCTATGATGCTAGCAACGCGACGAAACGCTACGGCCTCGTCACCTACATCGACGCCGGCACGCCCCACGCCTTCCCCGCCTCCTATGCCGCCGCGCTCGACGCCCGCGACGTCATCTGGCTCGCCGGCAACGGCATTGACAACGCCCAGTCCGTCAACCTCCGCCGCGGCGTCGCCATCATGGGGGCCTTCCGCGCCTCCGAACTTTTCCCCGTCGATGCGAACCGCGTCTTCGTGTCCGGCCTGTCGGGCGGCGGACGCACCGCGTCGGACCTCGCGTATTTGCGCAGCGACTACTTCCGCGGTTTTATCGGCCGCGTCGGCTCGAGCCTGCCCGCTCGCATTCCCGGCTGGCAGACCGCGGGCGCCAACTCGAACGTCGGCAACTTCGACGCCGACTACGAGTGGTCCTCCCTCTCCACCTCGCCCTCGGTCGTCCTGCCCGCCTACTTCCGCACCGCGCTGATGTCCCAATACGGCGACTTCCGCCGCTCCGAAAACCTCGCCATCTACCGCTTTGGCCACCTTAACCACGGCAACACCGCCCGCATGGTCTTCCGGCCCGGCGGCCACTCCGACGAGGTCGGCCTCAGCTTCACCGACGCGCTAAACTTTCTCTACCATCCGCTCGTCGACCTGATCTGGGACCGCTTCGAGAACGGCAGGCTCGGCGCCAACACCGAGACGGGCGGAAGGACCATCGCGGGCGCCGGCTTCACCGCCCTCTCCGCCAACGTCACCGAAGGCGGCTACACTTACAACGGCTCCACCCACGGCGTGCTCCGCCTCTCCGGCGACGGAGCCGCCGCGGCCGCCAACGACGGCTTCGATTGGCGAAGCGCGACCGGCATCCTCCTCGACGCCCGCCTCCGCGCCGAGAACGCCAACGCCACCACCCTCAACCAGCGCATCGGTCTTCATGTCATCCCGGCCGGATCTTTCGCGGGCCCCGCCGCCGCCCGTCCCGGCTTCCACCTTTACTGGGGCTACGGCCAGCCACACCGGGCCGTGATCGTAGGAGCCGACGGCACGATCCGCACGCTCGCCACCTGGGAGCACGGCGCAGCCCATCCGATGAACCTGCCCCTCACGCTCACCTCGCCCCAGGCGGGCGAGGGCGCGGTCACGGAGAAAACCTTCTGGAACGCCGCCGCCGCGCCCGACCACGCCGGCCGCACCCAGGCCTTCCGCGGCGAGGACGTGCGCCTCGTGCTCAACTCCATCGGCTTTCAGCTCACCTTTAATCGCCCCGCCACCAACCTCGTCACCACCTACCCCGGCCGGGTCGTCACGGCCACCACCGATACCGTTGCCACCAACCCGAACGAAACCGCGCCCTACTTGTTGCAGGGTTTCTGGGCCGACGTGGAAACCGCGTTGGTCAACGCTCTCCCGTCCGGCGCCTGGCAGCTCGTCCTGACCAACGAGGCCGCCTCCTCCGGCCAAACCATCGGCGACGCGCTCGTGGACGAGATCCGCCTCGTCGCTTCCGCCGGCCCCCAGGCCGCGCCCGTCCTCACCGCCACCGCGCCGGCCAACACCGCTCGCTCCCTCGCTTGGACTCGCATCCACGGAGCCCTCGGTTACCAGGTCGAGCGCGCTGACGCCCCCGACGGTCCATTCGGCGTCATCTCCTCGCTCGGCCCCGCCGTCTCGACGCTCTCCGACGCCGTCCCGCAAAACGTCGCCTACTACTACCGCGTCCGCGCCCTCGGCGCCGACGGCACGCCCGGCACTCCGTCCATCATCGCTTTTGCCGCCCGCAACATCTCCGCTCCCAACTCACCGGGCAACCTGGCCGCCACCTCGCCCGCGCTGCTCCAGTTGCGCCTCACTTGGACCGACAACGCCGCCAACGAGTCCGCCTACCGCGTCGAGCGCAGCGTGGCCGGCACGGAGCAATGGACGCTCCTCTCCGGCGCCCTCGCCGCCAACACCACGAGCTATCTCGACCCCGCCGTGGCCGCGGGAGTCGCCTACGACTACCGCGTCTCCGCCGTCGGCGCCGGCGGACTCTCCGCCTTCGCAAACGTCTCCGTCCAAGTGCCCGCGCTCACCGCCCTCCAGGCTTGGCGCCAGACCCACTTCGGCGGCGCCCTCGGCTCCGGCGATGCCGCCGACTTGGCCGATCCCGACGGCGACGGCGCGCCCAATTTTCTCGAATACGCCCTTGGCGCCACGCCCACTTCGGCCGCTTCGCGCCCGACGCTCGAATCTCAAATGGCGAATCCGAGATTTCAAATCACCTTCCTTCGGGCGCGGTCCGATGTGACGTATCACATCGAGGCTTCGTCCTCCCTTGCGCCCGATGCCTGGACCGCCATAGCCACCAACCCTGGCGCCATCGGCCAGGCGGTGAGTGTGACCGACACCATGGATTTGTCCGCCGCCAATCCGCCGCGCCGCTTCCTGCGCCTCCGCGTCACATCCCCGTAGGCCGGCCGCGTGTCCCGGCGGCTTTTGATTTATTCGACCATCCGCCGCAGCATTAGGCGTCATCGCTTTGGAAGGGCGCCGGATTTGCTGAAATGCAATAAATGCAAAAAACGGAAAAACGGATGGAAAAAATTGCAAATATCCCTCCCGTCCCGCGTTCTCTTTCTGTCTTTCATCCAAACCCCGGCTGCTTTCTTCGCTCCCATGCTTTCCCCCCTTCGGTTCCGGATCGGTTGTTGCGCGCTGCTTTTTCCCGCGCTGCTGGCGCCCGCCGCCATAGCCGCCACCTCCACCTGGACTGGTGCCGCCGGCGTCGACTTCTCCGCTCCGGGCAATTGGTCTCCCGCGCCTCCCGTCGATAGTCTCACCGCCGATATCGCCGCGTTCTCCGGCGCTCTTCCGGCCAATCAGCCCGCGCTCTCCGCCTCGCGCGCCATCGCGGGCCTCGTTTTCGGCACGCCTGCCGGCGGCTGGACGCTGTCCGCTTCCGATTCGGCCCACGTGCTCTCCCTTGGCGGCTCGGGCGTTTCCGCAACCGCCCAGGTTTCCGGCGCGAGCACCGTCTCCGCCAGCCTGCTCGTCAGCGCCAACCAGACCTGGGCCGTCGGCGGCGGCTCCTCGCTTCGCGTCACCGGTTCCCTCCGCGCCGGCGCCTCGTTCAACTCCACGTTTCCCGGCCAGCTCGTGATCGGCGGCTCCAACGCCGGCGAACTCGTCCTCGATCCCGCCGCGGGGCGCGCGGTCGAGCTTTACACCACGGCCGCGAGCGCCGCCGCGGTGCAGATCAACCAGCGCCTCTCCCTCGGCGCGCCGGGCGGCTCAAGCGCCGCCCAAAACATAGTTTTCAACTCCGCCAGCGCCGGACTGCGCGTTTCCTCCACGGGCGTGTTGACCGTCAACTCCGGCGCCTGGCGCACCAACGATCTCGGCTCCAACAACACCAACGCCTTCACCGGCGTGCTCAACATCACCGGCGGCACCCTCGCCGCGGGCGGAGCACGCTACCTCGGCCAGTTCAGCGGCGCCGTCGGCACCACCGTGAATCTCTCCGGCGGCTCCTTCATCGTCACCGGCGGAGGCGCCAGCCTCGTCAACTCCGGCCACCTCGGCCTCGGCGCGCATGGCGCGAACACGCCCGCCGGCACGATCAACTTCAATGTCACCGGCGGTCTTCTCGATGTCGCGCGCGGCTCGGGCAATTTCCCCGGCAACTCCACCTTGCCCTCCGGCATCGTCAACGCCGCCCTCAACCTCGGGGGCGTCGCCAACACCACCGTCCTCTTCAACCAGTCCGGCGGCGTCGTCCGCGTCGGCGCGACCGCCGGCTCGCACGTCTTCACCGGCGCCTCCAACAACAACACCTTCGCCAACCTCTCCATCGGCTCCGCCTTCGCCAACAACCACGCCGCCTACACGCTCGCCGGCGGCGAGCTGGTCGTGGCGGGCTCCATCCAGAGCGCCACCTCCCCGGGCGGCGTCGCCAACTTCAACCTCCTCGGCGGCACCCTGGCCGCCGCCGCTGTCGACGCGACCACGCTCGGCCATTCTCCGACCGCCGCCTTCTCGTCCAACCAGACCGCCTCCTCCGTCGCCATCGGCACGCTCGTGAACCGCGGCGCCGTCCTTGCCCCCGGCGGTCGCGGCGTCGCCGGCCGCACGCTGGTTACCGGCTCTTATCAGGCCCTGGCCGGTTCCACCCTGGACTTGGACATCGGCGGCTCCACGCCCGCGACCACGTTTCAAAACGCCTCGGGCGGCCACGATACTCTCGTCGTCTCCGGCAACGTCACCCTCGGCGGCAACCTGACCTTCTCATTCCTGCCGGGCTACCTTCCCTCCGCCAACTCCACGTTCAACGTCCTGTCTTGCAACGGCACCCTCTCCGGCGCTTTCGCCAACGCCCCCGCCGGCTTGCGGGTCGTATCCGCGGACGGCCTGCACACTCTTCTGGTCGACCAGACCGCCACCGGTCTCACGCTGGGTCAATATGCGCCCGTGGCCACGCCTATCGTGCGCTCCGCCACCTCGCCGTCCGTGATCGCCGAGGGCGACTCCGTCGTGCTGGGCGTGGAGGTTTCCAGTCTTGGATCCGTGACCTACGAATGGCGGCGCGACGGCGCGCTTATCCCGGGCGCGTCCTCGTCGACGCTCACCTTGCTCAATTTCCAGTCCGCCGACGCCGGCCTCTACGAGGTCACGGTGCGCAACGTCGCCGGCGCCGCGACTCGTTCCTTTCCCGTTCGTGTCACGGTCCCGCCGAGCGCATCCTCCGTCGTGCTCGACGCCGGTTCCGCGCGGCTTTTCTCCGCTTCTTCCGCGGCCACCGCCTTCCGCTGGATACTCGACGGGGAAACAGTGTCCACCGCCGCGACGTTTTCCTACGCCCCCGCCCGCCGCGAGGTCGGCACGCACTGGCTGCGCGTCATCGAGACCTACCCCGACAACTCCATCGTGACACGCCACTGGGTCGTGCGCGTGCGCATTCCCATCGCCGCCAGCGCGCTCTTTTATCACGTCTCGCCCACCGGCTCCGACACCAACGCGGGAACCGCCTCCGCCCCGTTTCGCACCCTGGAAAAGGCCCGCGACACCATCCGGGCTCTCTCCTCCGCCCAGCGCGCGGGCGGCGTCACCGTCTATCTGCGCGAGGGTGTTCATAGCCGCACCACCACCTTTACGCTCTCCGCTCAGGACTCCGGCACCGAGGCCGCGCCCATCTTCTACGCCGCTTTCCCTGGCGAAACGCCCGTCCTGACCAGCGCCCGTGTCCTCGCTTCCTCCGCCTGGGCTCCGCTCGCCTCGACCGAACATTCCCGCCTCGCTCCCGGCGTAAGCGCCTCCCGCGTTTGGGAAACGAGCGTGGCCGGCAACGCCCGCGCCGCCGCCCATCCCGCCGTCTTCAACGAGTGGGTCATCTTCAACGCCCTCCGCTCATCCCAAAACGGCGGTCTCTTCGAGGTCTTTCGCAACGGCGAGCGCCTGAATCTTTCGCGTTATCCCAACGTCCACCCGACCGACGACACGCTCACGCCCAACCTGCTCATGGACGGCGTCGCCGCCGGCGTCGACATCCCGCCCGCGGGCACCGCCGCCACCGGCTACCTCAACGTCGCCGGCACCTACACTCTCGGCGCCGGCGGCACCGTTCAGGTCGGCGGAGCCTTCCACTACTCGCTCGCCGACGCGCCCCGCGTCGCCCGTTGGCAGACCGCCATCACCCGCGGCGGCCTCTGGCTCGCCGGCTACTGGCGCGTGCCCTGGCAGCTCAACGGCGTGCGCGTCGGCCTCATCGACACGAACAAACGCGTCATCGGCCTCGTCACCAATCCTTCCAACGCCTCCGCCGCCCTCGTCTCCAACGGCATCGGCGACAAATACACCCGCCCCGTCGGTTCCAAAAAGGAGCCGTGGTTCGCCCTCAACCTGCTCGAGGAAATCGATGTCCCCGGCGAATGGTCCGTCGATTTCTCCCGCCAGCGCCTCTACGTCCTCCTCGACCGCGACGGAGCGCCCGCCGATGGCGAGATCGAGCTCTCCGATGTCGGCGTTCCTCTCTTCCAGCTAAACGCCGCGAGCGACATCGTCCTGCGCGGCCTCACCTTCCGCCGCCACCTTGGCGTAAACATTCAGATTCTCAACGGCGGCTCGCGCAACCTCGTCCTCGGCTGCCGCTTCATCCAGGCCGGCAACATGGCCGTCGACATCAACGGCGGCGTATCCAACGGCGTGCTCTCCTCCGATTTCGAGAAACTCGCCTCCGGTGGCGTCATGCTCCGCGGCGGCTCCCTCGCCACCGACGGCACCCCCGTCCCGGCCGACCACTTCGCGGTGAACAACAAGTTCCGCTCCTTCGGCGAGGTCGTGCGCGTCTACCAGGCCGCCGTCGATGTCGGCTACGGCGGACCGATGGGCAACTGGGGCCTCCCCACCGTGGGCATGCGCGTCGCCCAAAACGACCTCCGTTCCTCGCCCCACGCCGGTATCCTCTGGAACGGCCACCGCCACGTCATCGAATACAACGAGGTCTCCGACTTCACCCGCCTCTCCAACGATCTCGGCGCCATCTACCGTTTCGGTCGCAACGCCGACTTCCGCACCATCATCCGCTACAACCATCTTCACGACAGTCCGCTGGGCGAGGGCGTCTACAACGACATGGACCACGTGCGCACCCCCGTCTACGGCAACACCGTCAACCTCAAGACCCCCGCCTCCGCCCAGCGCGGCTACGGCTTCTGGAGCAACACCCACACCACCACCGGCGAGGCCAATCCGGCCCTGCCCATGGGCCTGCAGGTCTACAACAACGTCTTCGTAAACACCCGCGCAGGCGCCTCCTTCCACAGCGCCACCGGCGGCCGCATCGAGAACAACATTTCCTACCGGCCGTTGGGCGACCACTTCCGCTGGTTCCGAATCACCACCAACACCACGACCAACACCGCCGTCGTCGCCACGTCCAACGCCGCCACCCTCCAGTCCGGCCCCAACCTCGGCTACGCCTCCGACCCGGGCTTCGTCGACTACGCCAACGACGACCTGCGCCTTCGCCCCGACGCCCAGGTCTATCGCGATCTCCCCGGCTTCGACCCCGTGCCCCTCGAGCTCGCCGGTCTTCGCGCCGACGAGACCCGCCCCGCCTCCGACACCCGAGCCTGGACTCCTTTCGTCGTCACCGGCGCGGCCTATTCCGTCGGCGCCAACACCGCCGTCTTCTCCGGCTCGCTCGTCTACCCGCAGTTCGACGCCAACGCCACCGTGCGCGTGTATTGGGGAACCAATGACGGAGGCTCCGATCCCGCCGCCTGGCAGAATGTCGCCGTGCTCGGCCAGCCCGGCTCCGGTCACCTCGCCCACGCCCGCTCCGATCTCGCGCCCGCAACCCGATACTTCTTCCGCTTCCACGCCGTGAACTCCGCCGGCGAGCACTGGGCCGAGCGCTCCAACTCCACCACCACGTTCCCGCTCGTCGCCGCGCCCTCCGGCGGTCTCGCTTCCGCCGCCAGCGCCGATGCGCCCGCCTCGCTGGCCTTCGACGGCGACTCCGCCACCGCCTGGCGCACCGCGGCCGGCGTCTCCGCCTCCGATCTCACGTATCGCTTCGCCAACGACGGCGCTGTCGTCGTCACCCGCTACTCCGTGACCAGCGCCGCCGACTCGCCCGCGCGCGATCCGCGCGACTGGCGCTTCGAGGGCTCGCTGGACGGCTTCGCCTGGAGCGTGCTCGACACCCGCTCCGGCCAGGTCTTTTCCGCCCGCGGCCAGACCCTTTCCTTCGGCTTCCTGAACGCCGCCGCGTTCAAGTTCTATCGCCTGGTCGTCACCGCCAACAACGGCGACCCCTCCGCGCTCCAACTCGCCGAACTCCGCCTCTTCTCCCCGAACCTCGCCCCCGACACCGTCGGCCCGATCATCACCACCCCCGGCAATCTCGTCGTCGAGGCCGCCACCTCCTCCGGCGCCCAAGTCAATTTCGAGGTCTCGGCCGAGGACGTCCTTTCCGGTCTCGCCCCCGCCGTCGCCAGTCCCGCCTCGGGTTCCCTTTTCCCCATCGGCGTGACCACCGTCACCGTCACCGCCGCCGACGCCGCCGGCAACCTGTCCACCTCCACGTTCACCGTCACGGTCACCGTTCCTTCCCTTCCCGCGCCTTGGTCCATCAGCCAGATCAACCCCTTCGCCGGCGTCGCGCCCGGCTCCGTCATCGCCAACGGGCCGTCCTCTTTTCAGGTCACCGGCGCCGGCGGCGCGTCCACCGGCGGCGCCACCGGCGATCTCTGGACCGGCGTGAACGATTCGTTCACCTACGTCTCCCAGCCTTGGAGCGGCGACGGCGTTTTCACCGCCCGCGTCGCCTCCTTCACCTCGACCGATGTCTCCGCCAAGGCCGGTATCATCTTCCGCGAGACCACCAGCGCCGGCTCCCGCTACAGCGCCGTCTACCTGATCCGAAACAACGGCGGCTCCGTCCACTTCCAGCACAAAACCGCCACCTCCGGCTCCACCTCCAACGTCAATTTTTTTAACGGCTCCGTCACCAACCGCGGCATCCCCGAGTGGATACGTCTCGTGCGCCAGGGCGACGCCTTCGGCACTTTCTATTCGTCCGACGGCGTCACCTGGACCGAGCTCGGCACCGCTCGCCTCAACGTCATGGGCGGCGCTTCTCTCAGCGTCGGCTTCTGTGTCGTCCCCCGCACCGGCGGAGCCACCGCCGTGGCGTCGTTCGACAACATCGGCTTTCTCTCCCCCGTGCAGTCCTGGCGCCAGGCCCACTTCGGCGTCACCGCCGACTCCGGCCCCGCCGCCCACGCCTCCGATCCCGACGGGGACGGACAGAGCAACCTGCTCGAATACGCCCTCGGCACCACGCCCACCTCCGCCGCGTCCGCCTCGCTGCTGGTTCCCGCGACCACCCTGCTAGAGGGCTCCTCCGCTCCTCACTTGGAGCTGCGTTTCAATCGCGTCGCCGATCCGCTCCTTTTTTACGCGGTCGAGGCCACCGACAACCTCGCGTCTCCTTGGACGGTTATCTGGACCTCCACGGGAGCCGCCAACCTCGCTGGTCCCGTCACCGTGTCCGATGTGGTCGAACTCGCGCCGGATCGTCCGCGCCGCTTCCTCCGGCTTCGCGTCACCATGCCGTAGTCGACGGGTTTATTCCCGGTTTCCCCGCCGCCATGAAGCGCCTCGTCTCCTGCCTCTTGTTCGGTCCGCTTCTGGCCTGCGCCGCCGACTATTACCTCGACGTCAACGGCGCCGCGCCCGGCAGCGGCATCGCCGGCGGCTCCTCCTATGACTCTACGCTCGCGCTCTGGAGCACCTCCACCGACGGCACCGCCGCCACGGTCGCGCTTCCCGCACGTCAGGGCCTCGTCTTCTCCGCCGGCGTAGACGCCACCGGTCTCGCCTGCACCGTCACCGGCACGCTCGGCCAGGTTTCCCAAGGCATCACCGCGCAAGAGGGCCAGGTGACCCTCTCTGGCGGCGGCACCTTTTTCTCCAGCCAGACCGTGCGCACCCTCGCCGGCGCCGCGCTCACGATCTCCGGCGCCAACTGGGATTTCTACAACGCCACCGTCACCTTCGACGCCGCCGCCGGAGCGCCCATCACGCTCAACTCCATCGCGACCACCAGCGGACGCGGCGGCAACGTGATCAAGAACGGCCCGGGGCTCCTCTCCATCACCGGCAATGCCACCGCCCGCGGCATCAACACCACGGTCAACGCCGGCGAACTTCGCCTCCTCTCCGCCAACGCCCTTTTCACCTCGGGCTTCGCCGCCTCCGTCACCGTCAATGCCGGCGGCACGCTGTCCCTCGCCGGCGGCCTCTCCGTCGCCAACAACCCGCTCGCGATCTCCGGTGCGGGTGACGCCGGACGCGGCGCGCTGCTCTCCGTCTCCGGCGCCAACACCTGGGCCCGCCCCGTCACCCTCGCCGCCCCCGCCCGCATCTCCGCCGCGGCGAACAGCACTCTCGCCCTCGCCCCCGCCTCCGGCGACGCCATCACCGGGCCGCACGCCCTCACCCTCGGCGGCGCCGGCAACCTCACCGTTTCCCGCCCTGTCTCGGCCGTCTCCTCCCTCACCAAGGACGGCCCGGGCGTCCTCACCCTCGCCGCCGCCAACACCTTCACCGGCAACACCACCGTATCCGCCGGAACCTTACGCTTCGTCGAGAATTCAGGCGTGCTCGCCAGCCTCGCCGGGCCGCTCGCCATCGACTCCATAGTCGAGGTCTCCAACGCCGCCGCCCAATCGTGGAACGCCACGCTCTCCGGCCCGGCCACCGCCCGCTTCGCGAAACAAGGCCCCGGCCGCCTCGTGCTCTCCGGCTCGCATCCCTTCGGCGGCGTCGTCGCCATCCAGGCCGGCGCGCTCGCGCTCGCCTCCGGCGCCTCGCTCCCGTCCGCGTCTCGCCTGGAAATCTCGGCCAACGCCACCCTCGACGTCTCCGCCGCGTCCGGCTTCTCGCTCGGCTCCGGTCAGACCCTCGCCGGCTCGGGCAACATCACCGGGCCCCTGGCTTTCTCCCCGGGCTCCGTGCTCGAGCCTTCTCCCGGCGCGCCCCTCGCCGTCGCCGGCTCCGCCCCCTTTTCGCCCGGCGTCGTCATCCGGCTACCCGCTTCGCTTGCCAACGGCACTTATCCGCTTCTGCGCACCGCCGGCGGCACCATCGCCGGCGCCGACGGCCTCACGCTCGAGGGCTTCGCCTCTCTCTCCCAAGCCGCCTCGCTCCAGCTCAACGGCGCCGCCACCGAACTCTCCCTGCTCGTCTCGACCAGCTCCTACGCGCCGCGCTCTCTCACCTGGCTCGGCGACGGTTCGGCCAACCTCTGGAGCACCGGCGGCGCGGCCAACTGGCGCGCGGGCAACTCCACCGTCGCGTTCACCGCCTCCGACCACGTCGTCTTCGACGCCGCCGGCGCGGCCAATTCCGTCGTCTCGCTCTCCGGTGCCCTGCTCCCCGGCTCCGTGACGGTCTCCGCCGCCACCGACTACACCTTCACCGGCTCCGGCTCGCTCTCCGGGCCCGCGACGCTCGCCAAGTCCGGCCCCGGCCGCCTCGTCCTCGCCGGGGCGCACGCCTTCACCGGCGGCACCACGCTCTCCGGCGGCACGCTCGAGCTCCGTGCCACCGGCGCGCTCGGCGCGGGCGCGCTCGCCAACTCCGCCACGCTCGCCCTCGCGCCTTCCACCGACTCCTCGCTCGTCTTTGCCAACCCCGTTTCCGGCCCCGGCTCCCTCGTCGCTTCGGGCGGCGCCGTCACGCTCTCGGGCGACAACACTTTCTCCGGCCCGGTCCTCGTCGCCTCGGGCACGCTCGCGCTGGGCCACCCCAACGCCCTCGGCGCTTCCTCCGGCAACCTCACCGTCGCGGCCAACGCCACCCTCGATCTGGCCGGCGTCTCCGTCGGCGCCGAACCTCTGACCCTCGCCGGCGGCGCTCTGCGCAACTCCGCCAACAGCTCCGCCTCCTTCGCCGGCCCGATCACCGTCACCGCGCCCTCCACCGTGCGCGCCACCGGCCCGCTCACGCTCTCCGGCCCTGTCTCCGGCTCCGCCGACCTCACCTTCGCCGCAGGCGCGGTCGCTCTCTCCGGCCTCTCTCCCGCCACCACCGCCTCTCTCGTCGTCGCACCCGACGCGACGCTCTCCGGCAACGCCACCTTCGGCGGATCCCTTTCCGTCGCCGGCGCGGTCGCGCCGACCGGCACCCTCACCGTTCAGGGCAACACCACTCTCGCCGCCTCTTCCACCCTCACTCTCCGCCTCGCCAAGACCAACAACATCGCCTCCTCCGACCGGCTCTCGGTCGGCGGCACGCTCGCCCTCGGCGGCACCCTCGCCGTCACGCTGCCCGCCCAGCCGCTTGCCGCTGGCGACACCTTCACGCTTTTCTCCGCCGGCTCCGTGTCTGGAAACTTCGCCTCGCTCGCGCTGCCTTATCTTTACGGCGATCTCCAGTGGGACCGTTCCACGCTCGTAACCAATGGCACCCTGCGCGTCATTGCGCTTCCGGCCGTGTCCACGATGGCCCAGCGCCGCGATTGGCTGCTAACCCGGCTCCACGACAACCCCGACGGCGTCGACGGCTTCACCGCCGCCCTCGGATACTTCGCCCGAGGCGACACCGCCACCGCGCGCTCCATCGCCCTCGCTCGCTCGCGCAGCCTCCTCGCCAACCACCTCAACGGCGCCGTCCAGGTCGATCTCTTCTACATCTGGCCCGCCGTCGACATGGTCGCGCGCCACGGCCCGCTCCTCGACGAGGAGACCAAGGCGAACATTCGCCAGATCGTCCTCACCTTCTACCAATACAAGGACACCACCACCTCGAACCTAAAAACCTTGGGCCACGTCGTCCGCTTCCTCGGCGGCGAACTCTACGGCCAGGCCGCCTTCGACGCCGCCAAGCTCTACAACCCCGACGGCTCCCTCGCCTCCACCAACGACTGGCGCGCCTCCGATCCCGCTGCCCGCGCCTCGCTGCTCGGCCACATGGCGACTTTCGCCACCGTCGGCAGCGGCGAGGTCGCCTCGCGTCCCTACCTCTGGAAAAACATCCTGCCGCTGCTCAGCCTCGCCCAGCTCGCGCAGGACGCCGAGATCCGCAACCGCGCCTCCATTGTCTATGAGGCCTGTCTCGCCCAGCACGCCGGCTATTGGCTCCGCGGCCACCTCGCCATGCCGACCACGCGCAGCTACCCGGACATGCTGGAGCAACACCCGTCCAGCGGCGCCTCCATGGGCCATCTCTGGTATCACTTCGGCGGCGAGCTGCCCGCGCTCGACAGCGACTCCGCCACCATGGTCGCCGCCATGAACCCGAGCGTCTCGCCCATCCTCGAGCTCGCCGCCTCCGACCGCTCGACGCCCACCTACGTCCGCTCCCGCAACGGCCCCAACTACCTCCACGCCTGGCTCGACCGGGACTACGCCGTCTTCGCCGACGGCCCCATCGGTCCCAACAGCGGCCAGGTCTACGCCAACGGCGTCGTATGGACCGACTCC
>JAIXVY010000246.1 GCA_027482505.1 Opitutaceae bacterium
AGCAGCCATTGGCCAGATTTCAGACAGTCTGAGATAATGGCGACTATACGATCATTGGCGGCGCAACTGGGGCTCTCTCGCGCAACTGTTTCGGAGGCCTTGCGCGGCGTGCCCCGGGTAAATCCCGAGACGGCCGCGCGCGTGCGGGCCGCGGCCGAGGCCGCTGGCTACAAGAGCAATCCGCTGGCCGCCGCGCTCATGTCGCAGATGAGGCGGTCAAACGGGGCCACGTTCCGCGGCGTGCTGGCCATGGTGGACGTGCAACACGACGGACGGCCCAAGTATGCGACGCAGTTTCCCGAGAAGATTCGCCATGCGGCGAGCCAGCGCGCGCGCGAACTGGGGTTCGAGGCCGAGCGGCTGGTGGTCTCGGCCGGCGGCGTGACGGTGAAGCGCCTGGACGGCATCCTGAAGGCGCGCGGAATCCATGGAGTGGTTTTGCTGCCGTGCTGGGACGAGCCGGACTATCGCGAGCTGGACTGGCCGCGCTACGCCGGCGTCTACGCCGACTACGCGATCAATCATCCGCCGCTCAACACGGTGTGTCCCGACCATCATCGCAACATGGTCGAGGTGCTCGACCGGGTGAAGGCGGCCGGATTCGAGCGTCCGGGGCTGGTGCTTTCCAAACACCTGGACGAGCGGTTGCATCACCGCTGGGAGGGCGCGTTTCTGGTCGGGCAGCAGCATTTGCCCGGGCGGGATCCGGTGCCGACGCTGAGCTCCAGCGAGACCGTCGTGGTGGAAGGCGAATTCCGCGCCTGGTTTAAGCGGCACCGCCCGGATGTGGTGATCAGCCATTGGACGCGCGCGATAAGCTGGATGCAGGCCGAAGGGGCGCGCGTGCCCGATACGCACGGCTTCATTTGCCTCAATCAGCTGATGGCGGAGACACCCTGTGCGGGCATCGATTTGCAGCCGGCGGTCATAGGCCGGCGAAGCGCGGAGGCGGTGATCGCCAACATCCAGCAGAATGATTTCGGCGTGCCCGCGACGCCGGCGGTGCTTTGCGTGGCGGGCAAGTGGGTGGAGGGGCCGACTTTGTTGCCTCGTTCCGCACGTCCCGCCAAGACGGCCCGCGCTTCCGCCCGGGCCTGAGCGGGCGCGTCGTTCAGGGAGCGAGAAACTCCGCGTCCAAATTCACGGCGCCCGAATCGGGGGCCGGCGTTTCCGCGGTCAGCAGGCTGAATCCGTCCGCCGGCGCGTCCCATTCGGCCGCGCCTTTGGCCGGGCCGAGCGCCAGGACGACGGCGCAGGGCGCCGAAAAACGGAGCGCAAGCTCGCGGCCGTTTTGGCGCAGGATGGCGCCGTTCTCACGCAGCTCGACACGCGCGGTCGTCACCAGCGTCCACCTGACGCGGGCGCCCGGGCGCAGGCCGTCGAGGCGGTCTTCAATCCTTAATCCGCGCGCGTCGGGACGAGGCAGAAAACGGCGCACCGCCCGCGCGGCCCCGTCGTTCAGCACCGGGCCCAGGTTCGCGCTGACGCCCATTTTTCCGGCGGTCGCCGAGAAATCGAACAGCGCGACCGCGCCGAGCGGATCGTGCAGCCGTCCGTCGAGGGTAAGCGTGTTGTGGGCGAAATTGGTGTAGCGAAAAATCGTCCAGCGGCCGCCGCCGGGGCGGGCGTTCCAAAGATCCACGCCGCGCTTTTCGAGCGCGTGGTATTCCTGCATCCCGAGGTCGTGGGCCCAGCGGACTCCATCCAGCTCGAAGACGAAGGAGCCGCCGTCCATGTGGGCGTGCGGTCCGGAGGGCGAGCCGCCCTTGAGCGCGAGGTAGAAGGGCCCCGGCTCGCGGTCCGGGCCCCGGAAGATCGCGAGAGGGACGACGCCCGCGCTTTGCCAGGCGGTCCAGCCGGACGCGCCGACGGCGGGCGGGGTTTGCCAATGCAGGAGGGCGAAAAGGTGGGCGGGGTCGAGCGAAGCGGCGTTTTTCGGCGCCACGAAGGGCAGGTAGAAAACGCGCTGGCCGGCCAGCAGCGAAGGATCGCCGAGGCGGTCGGCGAACCAGAAGAGAAGCGGATCGGGCGCGGCGGCGCCTCCTCCGTCGGCGAAGTTGTAGGGCAGGCCGGAGGGCGCGGTGAGCAGGGTCTGGACGCGCGCGCCGGCGAGGAACGCGGGCGTGGGCGGCAACGGCGTCTCGGAGCCAAGGGCGGTGCGCAGCGCGGCAAGGGTAAAGACGGTGTAGGAAGTGCCGTAGCGCCAGTAGGACGGGCCCTCGGGGTATACGCCGTCCGGCTCGTAGGGAGCGAGGCCGTGGACGTGGCCGACGCGGAGACGTTCCAGCATCTCGGCGGCGAGCGCGGGTTCGTCTTCCGCGATGGCGAGGGCGCCGAGGGAGAGTCCGCCGAGGCAGATCTGGTTCCAGTTCATGCGGCGCACGTGCCACCAGTTTGTCTTGGCGGCGGGATCGAGACCGGGGCGTATGCCTTTCTCCGCGATGGCGGCGCGCAAGGAGGCGCGGGTGGCGGGAGCGAGGTCGTCGTGCAGCCAGTCGTAGCCGAGCGCGAGGCCGGCGGTCATCTCGGCGACGTCGAGAAAGTGATCGGGGTTCCAGTCG
>JAIXVY010000213.1 GCA_027482505.1 Opitutaceae bacterium
GAGGCGGATGGCGTTGTCAGCGCGGCGGCGGTGAAGGCTGCGCTTCGGCCCGACACGCTTCTGGTGTCGGTGATGCACGTGAATAACGAGACCGGCGTGGTGCAGCCGCTGGACGAAATCGCGGCGGCGCTGCAAGGGCACGAGGCATTCCTGCACGTGGATGCCGCACAGAGTTTCGGGAAGGTGTTGCCCGCGCTGCGCAACCCCCGGGTGGAGCTAATCAGCATCAGCGCCCACAAGATCTACGGCCCGAAAGGCGTCGGCGCTTTGGTGACGCGCCGGCGAGGCTACGATAAGGTTCCCATCACGCCCTTGGTGTTTGGTGGCGGGCAAGAGCGTGGCCTGCGCCCGGGCACGCAGCCGGTCGGTTTGATCGCCGCGCTGGGCGAGGCGGCGGAGCGTGCCGGGAAAGACCATGCGGCCCGGGAGAAACGCTGCCGCGTGATCAAGACGGCGGCGCTCAAGGCGCTGATGGCGGCCGGTGGCGAGCCGGTGGGCGACCAGACGCGGGCGCTTCCCTCCACCCTGAACATCCGTTTCCCCGGGCTCGATTCGGAGGCGCTGATGGTCTCGCTCAAGGATCTCATCGCGATCTCGAACGGGTCGGCTTGCACGTCGAGCAACTACACCCCCAGCCACGTTCTCAAGGCGATGGGCATGGACGACACGACGGCGAACCAATGCGTGCGCCTGAGCTGGTGCCACCTCACCCCCGAGTTGGACTGGACGGCCGTGGCCGCGCGGATCGCCGAGTTGAGAGGGTGATGCCTACGCAGGTTCTGATTGTCCTTTTTCACGCTTCCGATGGCCTAAGGGAGTGATGGGCGATTTACTCAAGCACCTGCTCAACACGATGCCTCAGAGCGGATGGGAAACAGCTGAGGGCGCTGCAGCCTTGGCGCGTCTTGGCCGTGGTTTTTTTCAAGAACTCCACCAGCGGCGATACACGGCATTTGATGGTTTGCGCGCGCTACCGTTCGAGGACGCGTTCTCGGTGATTCGGGGCTTGTGCCGAGCTGAGAGCCTTAGCGTCTCGCCGTTCCCAGGTTCCGTTTCCCTCGTGAACCCGGCCTTCCACGCATGCCTCTGCTTCGAGCAGTGGCCGGTGATTGCCGATTGGGTCGTCACCAACCACCCAAATGACTACACGCCTTTTAACTTTCGGAAAACTCGCGAGCTTTGGCTTTCCGAGCGAGTAGGCTCAATGAGCGCCGACGAGACCGCTCGCCGTGTTCAAGAACGGGAACGGTTGGATTCCAAAAGCCGAGAGGTTCGGGCGGATGCACACTCTGTGAGCCAAGCCCTGCTTCGACTACGCAAAGGCGAGTCGCCAAGCACTCCCGACTTACGCGAACGAATGATCCGGAAGATGGAGCAGGACCTGGGAGTCGACGACTAGGTTGCCGACGCTCGGCGCGAAAGATCCCTCCTAAATCCGCCGGCATTTAAGAGCCGTTCGAAATCGGCCTTATTGGGCCCATAGCCGATTGAGGTGGGTGAAAACCCAAGTTTACGGAGGCGCGCACCGATCTGCTCGAATTTTTTTCGGCCCGGGTAATCAGGCCCGACAAAACGCTCCTTAAAGTAGAGGAGTTGTTGGTCTCGCGCGTGACGCTGGTCGAGGACGGTCACGAAGAGCTTGGGCAGGTCGATTTTGATCCTCAGGCGTAGTTCCGGAAATGGCGCGCCATCGAAATCGTCGTAGAGCTGGAAAGTGAGTTTGCGGGAACGAAGGTGGAACTTGATCAGGTCGGCCTCACGTGGGTTGCCGAAGAGTCGCGCGCCGCACTCCACGTAGGCTCGAAGGATGACCGGCAATTCGTCGAGCAGGCTGCGGTGCACGGTGAATTGTTGCTCCGCCTCATCCCACCAGCCGAAGCCGAGATGCTGCACCGCGAGCGCGAGTTCGTCCACGTCGCCGGCCGCGAAGAGCAGTTCGAGGGCGTGCCGTTCGGCCTCCGGGTAGGAACCGAAGAAGCTCTGAATATCCCGCTTGAGGCGCGGAGAGAGTTGATTAAAGGCAACGCGTTTACGGAGGCGCGCAGCCGCCACATACACGAGCGTGTCTTCGCGGCGCTTGGCCCGGGCGGCGTCGAAGGTGGCCTGGCCAAAACGGTCTATGAACAAGCTCATCGCCTTGGGCAAAGATCCACAGGCGGCGCGAACCTCCCCCAAGCGCTCGAACTCGTCGTCGCGGGGCACACGACCGAGGCCGACCGCTGTGGCCCAAAAGGCGTCAAACAGCTCGCGGTGCGTGTCGTAGGGGTCGGCCTTCTGACGCAAGGCCCGACGTAGCCCGAGGCGCGAGGACAGGCTTTCCCAGTCGATGAAGCGCTGGGTGCGCGAGGAGAGAAAATCCTGAAGCTGGACGACCTCGCGGTAAACGAAGTAAATCCCCATCGCGACGGGCACGGCCTCGGCGTCGAGCGTATCCTCGATCAGGGCCTGAATCTCGGCGGGCTCGAAGTATTTTTGGAAGGTGTTGCGCGAGGTAAGCACGCCGTCGCCGAAGCACCGGAAGTCGGCATAGTTTTCCTGACCGCGCATGAGGGTGGAAACCACCAGCAGCCGGCGCGTGAGCCCCCAAGCCGATGCGAGCACTTCGACTCGCTCGGCCGGATCCTCGATCACGTTGATCACGAACCCGAGGTTCACGACATCGGCCGGACGGCGTTCACCAGAAGGGGCATGAACCGGATCCCAGCCCGAGGCGGCGTAACCAAGACCCGAAAGCGCGCGAATGTCTGCGCCAAGACCACAACCGTAGTCAAAGAAGCTCTCGCCGGGCCGAAGCTGGGCCGTCTCCAGAAGGAGCTTGGTGGGCTTGGAGAGTTCGCCGCGCACGATGGCCGTGCGGTGCCGGTCTACCTTGGAGGCGGGCACATCCGGCGGAGCTACGGCCGGCCCGGGATCGACGCTGGCGATGGCAACGGTCTTTGCGGCGGCCGTCGGGGCGTGAGTCCGGACCAGCGTGTGACCGCGAAAGCTGTAGCCTCGTTCGCGCACCAAGCGTTCCCAATTTAGTCGGAAGCCGATCCGGGCGGTCTCCTGTAAAAGGCCCGCCTCCTCCTCGGCCCTGGTCAACTGGCCGAAGAGGGCGGCCTTTGGGTGATCGGGTGGGAGAAAAGTTTCTTTGCGATGCAAGATGGGCGGATTCGCACGCCCCGCGTAGCTATCACGCCGGACCTTGCCGGTGCTAAGATCGACCAAGATCGCGGCGGCGAGGGCAGGGTGCGGGTCACGCCAGAAGTCCGGGTAGGACAAAAACGAAATCTTGGGCTGGGTGGTGTGAAACTTTAGCAGCCCGTAGTCCTCGCCGATATCCAGCCGCCGCCTAAGTTCATCGCACACCCGACGAAGGACGGGCGGCAGGCACTCGCCGTCGTCCCAAACATACACCGCCCCCGGCAGGCGTTTGCCGTAGCTCAGCTCTTCGATGGCAGCACGGATGGCGGCGCTATCCATGCCAAATATCTACGGGGCACGTTGGAGCCGCGCCACGTTTTCCCTAAAGCCCACTGACGTTCCAAGAACTTCGAAGCTGTGATCAGTCCGACCCCAATACACGCACCACGGCTTCGAGTCCATGGTCCAAGGCTAATCCTGTAGTTTCACGGCCACGTTCTCCCGAGTAAGGCCGATAGGAGCACGGGTGGGAAAGAGCCGCCTCAAAAGCGAGTCGGGCATCTGGGCTTGGGCCTGCAGCTCATCGCGGACCACGTTTTGTGCATTGGAAACATC
>JAIXVY010000171.1 GCA_027482505.1 Opitutaceae bacterium
CTGACCGAGACCTTCGGCAACGTGGTGACCGAGGCGATGGCGAGCGGGCTGGCCGTATCCGCCTACGACTACGCGGCGGCCGCGCGCTACCTGCGGCACGGGGAAAACGGCCTGCTCGCGCCCTGCGACGACGAGGCCGTTTTTCTGGCCAACGCCCTGCGTCTCGCCGAGGCCGACCCGCGTCCGCGCCGGACCTTGGGCCAGGTGGCGCGGGCCACGGCGGAAAACATCCCTTGGTCGCGCGTGATCGACGGATTTCTGCGCGACCTGCGCGAGGTCGCCGGGTTCAAGACCGGCTCCGGCGAGGCCGCGACGGGCTGAGGCCAACGCGCCGCCTTCTCCGCGCTGCGCAATTCCCACGCTCGCGTCGCGCCCGTCCGCCGCTTCATTCCATCATGCCGTCCCGCTCCGCCGCGATGCCCCGCGCCCGCTTCATTTTCAATCCCCGTTCCGGCCACAACGCCCGCAATCCGTGGCTGCTGGAGCGCGCGCGCGCCTTCGTGGCCGAGCACCGGCTCGACGCCGACGTGGTGGCCACCGAGCGTCCGCGCCACGCCACGGAGCTGGCTCGGCGCGCTCTCGACGCGGGCTGCCGCGTCGTCGTCGCGATCGGCGGCGACGGCACGGTGAACGAGGTCGCCTCCGCCCTTGTCGGCACCGATGCGGCGCTCGGCCTCGTGCCTTGCGGCTCCGGCAACGGACTCGGTCGCCACCTAGGCATCCCCGGGCCCGGCAAAGGCGCTTTTCGCGCCCTGCTCGACGGCCACGTGCGCCGCATCGACACCGGCCTGGCCGATGGCCACGTCTTCATCAACGCCATGGGGCTGGGTTTCGACGCCGAGATCAGCGCGCGTTTCAACGCCCTCTCCACCCGCGGGCTGCCGGCCTATGCCCGCACCACGCTCAAGGCCCTGCTCGGCTACCGGCGCGACCACTACGTGATCCGCGCCGAGGGCGGGGCCGAAGTGCGCACTCCGGCCTTTCTCGTGGCCGTGGCCAACTCCGACCAATACGGCAACGACTGCTACATCGCGCCCGGGTCGCGGGTCGACGACGGCCTGCTCGATCTCACCCTCGTGCGCCGCCTCACCTGCTTCAACGTGCTGCCGCTGGCCGAGCGGCTATTCACCAAGCGCATCGACGGCTCGCCCAGCGTGGTGCGCCTTCGCGCGGCGCGTTTCGAGATCGAGCGCCCCGGCCCCGGCCTGCTGCACACCGACGGCGAGGTGCGCGAATGCGAGTCCGTGGTCGAAGTCGCGGTGCGCCCCGCCAGCCTGCGCATCGTGGTTCCGGCCCCGGCGGGTGCGGGCTCGACCCGTGTTTCCGGGGAAACCCGTTCCGGCATCGAACTCGCTTCCGGTTGAGTCCGCTCACTCTTCGGGCCCCGTCTCATTCTCACGGCCTTGACACGGACGTCCTGACCACGAAGGCGTGGCGACCCGGTTAGCCTGGGCGGCTGCCTTTGCCGGCTACAGGCATCCGGTTCCTTGGTGAAGCGGATGAGGGTAAGGTAATCTTATCCCGTAGCAGCCGATTTCCAATTTCGCTCATCTGAACGGACAGGCTAAGCCGGTGGCCAAAGGGGGTTATTACCCTAATTAGAATGGTGAATATACCCTTTTAAGGGTCATGAAGGTCACTAATAAGCTTTGTCTGTAGTTAATAATTAGGGGTAATTACCCGGTATCCTATCGACAGGGCGCGCTGCGCACATCTTGGCTGCGCGCCAATGAATTTCAGTAAGCGGATCGTGAAAAGCCGCCTTGCGGCCCTTGGACAGTCGAAATCGGCGGAAAGCCCGAGCTTGGCCGTCGCGTCGATGGCGACCCCGGGCAGGCGTGGCCTAGCCCCCTTCGGCCGCGAGTCGTGAAGATTCGCGACCTCGCTTCGCCGACCAAACCGCCCCACTCCATGCCTTCTCACGCCATCCGCTTCGTCCGCTCCCTCTTGGGCTGGCTGGCCTTTGCTCTGCCCGCGGCCGCATTTCCTCCCGCGCCTTATTACACGGTTTTCGGTCTGGTGCGCGACCAGACGGGCTCGACCCTCTTGGCCGACGGCGCCAATCTTCTTCTGCTGCGCAATGGCGCCGAGATCGGACGCACGCCGATCTTTTCCGAAATCCGATTCGATTACACCTACGAGTTGGACATACGCATCGACACGGGCCGCGCCTCGACCCGGTTTTACACCGATCGCGCCGTGCCCGCGCTCGGACTTTTCTCCCTGGCGGTGGCCCTGAACGGGGAACTTTTCTATCCCATCGAGGTGGCCGGCGATCTGCGCGCCGGAGCGGGCGGAGAGCGCATCCGGCTCGACCTCACCCTGGGCGAGGACCTGGATCGCGACGGACTGCCGGACGCCTGGGAATACTGGCAGTTGTATCAGAGAGGTGAATACCCCGGCGCCGCCGGCTGGGACCTCGCGCGGGTGACGAAGGCGGGCGATCTCGACGGCGACGGCGTGAGCAACTTCCAGGAATACGTCGCGGGCACCTTCGCGGGCGACGCGACCGAGCGTTTCGAGCTCGTGATCAAGTCCTACGCGCAGGAGCGGATCGCCTTCGAGTTCTTCGCCATCACGAACAAGGTCTACACCATCGAGCAAAGCTCCGATCTGGTGAGCTGGACGGAGGCGCTTTTCTCGACCGTTCCGGACGGGCCCTCCACGCGCAGCCTCCGCGCGACCGCCATCGGGGTCAGGCCGCTTTACGTCCGTCCCGACGCCGGCAACCGCAAATTCTACCGTCTCACCGTCCGATGAATCCGAGGTTCTGCATCCTTCTCGTCCTGTTTCTCGGCTTCGGCGCAGGCGCGGCGCGCGCGCAGTGGCAAAACGTCACC
>JAIXVY010000514.1 GCA_027482505.1 Opitutaceae bacterium
ATGGCAGGTCCCGGGCGATGTCGCGCGCGGCGCCAATCAACTGTTGTTCGGCCGTGACGACGGCCGACCGCAAGAGCGCAGTAACGCTGCGGCGGGCCCAGTGGTGCTCAATATGACCGCAAACTCGATGCCGGTCTTCCTGTTGCTGAACGGCGGCACTGCGACGGGTAATCTGGACGCGGGCAGGCTCGGCGTGTTCGGCCTACCAATCCAGCCCGCGGTTGGCGGACAGGCCGTGCTCAGCCTGACCGGTAGCCTCTCCGCCGTCTCCGGGACTGCCGCTGCACGTTTTGGCGCGTTGAGCGGGTCTATCAGCGGTCTGCCGCCCGATCCGGCCTCGCTCAGCCTGTATCGGTTCAACAGTTGCGTGATCTCCACGATCAACTGCGTGGCGCCGACCGCATTCACCGCGCCCCCGACACCGCAGACCAATGCCATCAACCTGGCGGTGCCCACTCAGCGTTTCGATGAATCGGACGTGCTTGTGCCCAATATTGCCCAGGAGGACTACTGAGCCATGCGCACCACCGTCGCTGCCTCCCTCGCGCTGCTGGTCCTCACGGCCTGCGACCTGCCGCCTCCCGAGGCGATCACGGGCCGCGCCAGTGTCGGCGCCGCGGTCGCGGAAAGCCGTGCGGTCGGCAACAATGCTGTCGGCGAAGCCTGCCTCGCCCAGCCGGCGGCCAACCCGTCGATCGATCTGCCCCTGGCGCGCGCAGAAGACATCTTCTGCGGTGGCTGGACACAGCCTGCCGCCCGCGTCCTGCTGGTGCGCAGCGCCCCGGATCTCGACATCCTGGCGACCGCCAGCGCCTGGCGATCCCAGCTCGACCAGCGCTACAGCTGTTCCTCCCCTGAGGTTGTCGCCATGCCGGGCGGGCAGTCCGGTCGCGTCCTGGCCTGTCAACGCCGCGTCGGCACCGGCGCGCGCCATCTGGCCTTGCTGGTCAGGACGGCCGACGGCACCTTGCTTGCTGACGGCCTGCCGGCTTCGCTGCCCGTGATTGAGCGGCTCGCAGCCGGTCAGGTCGCCGGTACCAATGTGGCGCGGTCAGCTGCCTTGCAGGCCGCCGCGACGCGGCTCGGCGGCGAGCGCGGCGGCGCTGCGGACGAGGCTCGCTTCGACCGTCTCATGCAACTCGGTCGGGAGTTGAACCAGGTCGAGGATTTCGCTGGCGCTGAGGACGCCTATCGCCAAGCCTTGCAGATCCGTGCGCAGGTGTTGCGCAGCGAGAACGACCCGAGCCTCGCGCTGCCGATGATGCATATCGCGCTCAACCTCTCCAATCAGCGCCGCTTCGGCGAAGCGGATCGGTTGTTCGCCCGCGCCGGGTCACTGGCCCGGCTGTCGGTGGACCGCACGAGCCTGCCTCGTCTCGCGCAGTACCGCGGGTTGCACGAGATGAACCGAGGCGCGCTGGAAGCGGCCGAGCGCTTGCTCGTGCAGGCGCAGGACGGCTTCGCGGCCCTAGCTCCCATGGCCGGCGGCGCTGCGGCGATGGCAGGCGACGGCATCGCGCTCAGCACGGAATCTGTTGATGTCGACGGACAGAACGCATTGCTGGGCCTGGCCGAAACCCTTCGTGCCCGCGGCGTGGTGGCAGGTCGGCGGGGCGACGCGGCAGCAGCAGCGGCATTGATCGAGCGCGGCCGCACCACGCTGCGCGATGCCGGCCGCGCTCCTGGCGTGGTGGAGGGGCGAACACTTCGCGCTGAAGGCATGCTCCTGGCCCGAGGCGGTCAGCCATCCGGCGGTTCTGGCTTGCTGTTGCGAGCCAGCGATCGTCTGTCCGGGCCGATGCCCGGTGAGCGGCCGGTGGCTACCACACTGTTCCTGGCTGGCGCGCAACTGCTCGAGGCCGGTCGCACTGATGCCGCGCTGGCGGCCTTCCGCCGAGGTGCGACGGTCCTGCGCGAGCGCCGTGTGGGTCTCGACGCAGAACTGGTGTTGCCCTACCTGGCCGCGCTTGAAGCCGCACAGCGCAACGCTGGCGGCAATTCCGCCGCTCTGCGCGACGAAGCCTTCGCGGCAATCCAGCTTGCGCGCCGGACGGAGACGGCCCGCTCGATCGCTCTCTCCGCAGCCAGCCGCGTGCGGGCGGAGGGCGATGAACGCGTGGCGGCGGCCCTGCGGCGCCCATCTGAACTGGAGACCACCCTGCGCGCCCGGCTGATGGAGCGCGACGGGCTGGCCGCCGAAGGGCGGGCGACCGCCGCTCTCGACCAGCGGATCGCGGAGCTTCGTGCCGCCCGCGAGGAGGCGGAGAGCGAGGCGCAGGCGCTGGCCCCCGATCTGCTGGCGCTGCGCGATGACAGCGTGAGCGTGGCCCAGACCCGCGCCCGGCTCGACCGGGGCGAGGTTGTCGTCCAGTTCCTGATGGGTGACCGCCAGTCTTTCGCCGTCGCGCTGCGCGCCGGCCAGCAACCGGTGATGACCCGCCTTGCCATAGCGCGCGGCGAAGCGGCGCGGTTGGTTGGCGCCGTCCGCGCCTCGGTCGAAGCGGGGCCCGATGCAAGCGGTCGGGTGCCACCCTTCGACACCGCCGCTGCGGCGCGCTTGTACGAACTGCTGTTGCGCCCCCTGGAGACGACGCTTGAAGGTGCGCGCAGCCTGATTGTGGTGCCCGATGGCCCGCTGCTGTCCTTGCCCTTCGCCATGATCCTGACCGGCCCGGGCGATGCGGCGGCGCTGGATGCCGCTCCCTGGCTCATCCGTCGCCATGCCATTCTGCACACACCCTCGGTGCAGGGCCTGGTGCAGGAACGAGCGCGCACCGCGGGCAGCGCGGCGCCGCGGCCCTATATCGGCTTCGGGAATTTTGTGCCGCCTAGCCAGGCGCAGGTCGCGCGGAGCTTCCCGCAGGACCGCTGCGGCGATGACGGCCGTGTGGTGCGCAACCTGGGCGCGCTGCCGCGCACGCAGGTCGAGGTACAGCGCGCCGCCGCCGAGCTCGGCGCCGGCGGAGAGCAGCGGCTGGGCGCAGCCTTTACCGCCGCTGCCGTCACCAATGCGCGGCTGCAGGATTTCCGCATCGTGCATTTCGCCACACACGGCCTGCTTCCCGATGATCTGGCCTGTCTGAATGAGCCTTCCATCATGGTCTCTGCGCCGGCTGCACAGGGCGCGGATGCCGGGTTCATCACCGCGAGCGCCATCCGCAGGCTGCGGCTGGACGCCGACCTCGTGATCCTGTCTGCCTGCAACACGGGTGGACCAGGAACCACCGATGGCCGTGAGCGGGCCGGCGAGGCGTTGTCCGGTCTCGCGCGCGCTTTCTTCGCCGCCGGCGCGCGGGGCTTGCTGGCCACGCATTGGGACGCCAGCGAAGGCACGGCGCCGGCGCTGGTCGTGGCGATGCTCAGTCTGCAGAACCGCGGCACCAATACGGCCGAGGCATTGCGGCAGGTGCAGCTCGCCCTGATCGCAGGCGCGCCCGGGCGGCCCAGCGTGGCGCATCCCTTCTTCTGGGCACCGTTCGCCCTGATTGGCAGCGGCCGGCGCGACGCGCCGACGGTGACAGCGGAACTGACCCTGTCCGCGGGGGGCTAAAGCTTGGCCTGGCACCAGGGCAGTAGCGCCGGCTTTGGCCTGCCGGCTGGCCGCCCGGTCCTGCGCCGGCCAGGCGTCGGTGTCCGGTGCCTGCGTTGCGAAGGTCTTGGCGCACCCTTCGGTCATTAACTTCCGCAAGCCCTCTTCGGCATTCTGCCTAGGCGCCATGCTTGAAATCGCACCGCAGCAATTTGCAGCCTTTGAAGCTGCTGCGATGGACGGATCGGCGGCGCGCCTGCTTGCAGTGATCGCCCCCGATTACCCTCATCTTTTCGAGCGCTTTCCCCCTCACGTGCAGCATGTGATTGTCTTCAACATGATCGGCCGGGCCTATAGCCGCGGCATTGAGGATCTCGTCGCGGCCGAGGCGTTCTGCCGGTTCATGTTGGAGGTGGCGCCGAACTTCGACGACGACCCGACGATCGCGCGTGCCCTGACCCTGCCTTGGCTGTCCGCCGAACAGGCCATCATGGAGCTGCCCGAACTGGCCGGTGCCGCCGCACTAGGCTCAGACCTCATTAAATCGCTTGTAGCAGCCCGGCAGGCTGTGATTCTGATGGGGATGGAGGTGTTCCATGTCCCTCCCATTTCTGCTGACGGCGGCGCAGATGCGCCGCATTCGTCCCCACTTTCCGCTCTCGCACGGCATACCGCGCGTCGACGATCGGCGCGTGCTCAGCGGCATCATCTATGTCATCAAGGGCGG
>JAIXVY010000405.1 GCA_027482505.1 Opitutaceae bacterium
GCCGTCCATCGCCGCCTGCGGACTCGCCTTCTACGACGGCGAACATTTCCCCGCCTGGAAAGGCAACCTCTTCGCCGGCTCGCTCGCCCAGCAGGAACTCCGCCGCCTCGTCCTCGACGGGGACAAGGTTAAGTCGCAAGAGGTGCTCCTAAGCCGCCTAGGCCGCATCCGCGCCGTGCAGATGGGTCCCGACGGCTATCTCTACGTCTGCTTCGAAAACCCCGGCCGCATCGTGCGCCTCGTGCCCGCAAAGTAACCCTCCCTTCCCGCTCCCGCCCGCCTCGCGTCGCAAAACAGCCGGTGTAACCTATTGGGTTACACGTTCCGGTCCCCAGGCAGCCCAAGACAACCCGGTCGTGTAACCCAATAGGTTACACGGTCCGCAGGCTAGGGCGAAGGCAGTGAAAACCTGGCACTGCCTCGGCCGAAAAACGGACGGCGGCTCCTGGCTCCGCGTAGACGCGGATCAAAAATCCTGAAGTCGCTGCTCGCCTCGACCGCGTTCCGGTTCGAGGCGCGTGAGCACTTCGCCGAGCAGATAAATCGACCCGGTCACGACGATCACATCGTCCGGTCCGCCCGCCGCGCACACGCCTGCGCTCGGGAAAAGGGTTTCCACCGCGCCGCGCGCCATGCGCCCGCCGCGCGCGAAAAACTCGCGCGGCACCAGCGCCTCCAGCTCCTCGAAGCTCGAGGCCCGCGATTGCTGCGGACGCGCCAGATGAATCTCGCGCGCATGCCGCGCCACCGTCTCGAGCAGGGGCTTTGCGCGCGCCACGCCAAGCACGCCCGTGACGACCACCGGCGCGCGGCCGGTCTGCGCGACCAAGCGACCGAGCAAACCTTCCAGCACCTCGGCGCCCTCGGGGTTGTGCGAAGCGTCGAGCACGATCAGGCGCCCGTCGGCCAGGCGCGAGCGTTGCCAGCGCCCCGGCCAGGCCACATCGGCCAAACCCGCGGCGATATGCGCCTCGCTAATCCCGAAACGCCCCGCCACCACGCGCGCGGCGAGGGTGGCCGTGGCCGCGTTGAAACGCTGATAATCCCCCTCCAGCGCGGCGCGCGGATAACGGGACACATCCTCGCCAAACTCCTCTCGCACGGAGCGCAGCGGAGCGCCGCGCTCGGCCGCGATGGCCCGCACCACCGACTCGGCGCCGGCCGGCAGACGGCCCATGACCACGGGCACGCCGGGCTTGATGATGCCGGCCTTTTCGGCGGCGATTTTCTCCACCGTGTCGCCCAAGAGCTCGCAGTGATCGAGGCCGATGCTGGTGATGACGCTCACCTCGGGCATCACGATGTTGGTCGCGTCGAGCCGGCCGCCGAGACCGACCTCGATGACGGCCGCGTCGCAACGCCGGCGGGCAAACTGCAAAAACGCCATCGCGGTCATGAACTCGAAGAAGCTCGGGGCCTCGCCGGGCATGACTAGCTCCAGCTCCGCGGCCTTGGGCTCGAGCTCCGCGACGTAGGCCATGATCTCGGCCTCGCTCAATGGCACGCCGTCCACCTGCACGCGCTCGCCGAGACGCACAAGGTGGGGCGAGGTATACATGCCGGCGCGCCTGCCCGCCGCGCGCAGGATGGCGGCGAGCATGGCCACGACCGAGCCCTTGCCATTGGTGCCCGCCACATGAAGCACGGGCACCGCGCGCTCCGGATGGCCGAGCGTGGCGGCGAAGGCGCGCATGCGGTCGATGCCGAACGACACGCCGCGGGCCTTGAGCGCGTAGAGCTTTTCGCAAACGGCCGCGTAGTCGGCGGCGTTCACCGGAGTTGAGGCCGACTCGCTCACGACGAAACCAAGTCCGGCACGCGGAACGCGAGGCCGGACCTCACGCCGCCGCGGGAGCCTTCTTGGTGTGCAGCGCGCACAGCACGTTGCGCAGCGTGTCGCGCATCTCGAGGCGCGACACGATCAGATCGATCAGGCCCTTTTTTTGCAGGAACTCGGCGGTCTGGAAGCCAGGGGGCAGCGTCTGCTTCACCGTGTCTTTGATGACGCGCGCGCCGGCGAAGCCGATCAGGGCGCCGGGCTCGGCGATGTTGAGATCGCCCAGCACCGCGAAGCTGGCGGTCACGCCGCCCATCGTGGGATGGGTGAGCACAGAGAGGTAGGGCAGACCGGCCTCGGACAGGCGGCCCAAGGCTGCGCTGGTCTTGGCCATCTGCATGAGGGAGAAGATGCCCTCCTGCATGCGCGCGCCACCGGAGGCGGAGAAAATGATGCAGGGGCACTTTTCCGCGATCGCGCGCTCGATGGCGCGGGTGATTTTCTCGCCCACGGCCGAGCCCATGGCGCCGCCGCAAAAGCGGAAGTCCATGACGGCGACGGAGACCTTGATGTTATGAATCTTGCCCGTGCCGCAGATCACGGCCTCGGGCAGGCCGCTGTCCTTCTCGTATTTTTTGATGCGATCCGGATAGGCCGCGGAGTCCACAAACTTGAGCGGATCGGCCGACTTTACGGCGGCGTCGTGCTCGACGAAGGTATCGGCGTCGAACAGGCCTTTGATGCGGGCGCGGGCGCCGATCGGGAAATGATAGCCGCTTTTGGGCGCCACCATCTGGTTGGCTTCCAGCTCCTGATTAAAGATGACCTCCCCCGAGATCGGGCACTTGGTGTAAAGGCCCTTGGGGATGTCCTTCTTTTTGACGACGACGGTCGAATACTTCGGTTTGCTGAAGAGCGCCATACGCGGATGCGAAGGGGTTGAATGAAATCGGTTAACCGTGGCCAAAGGTGCAGACGTCCACCGTCAGGCAACCCGCCCGGCGCAGCACGGCCGCGCAGGCGTTGAGGGTCGAACCCGTGGTGAAAACATCGTCGATGAGCACATACCGAAGGTTCGGGTTAATGGGGGCGCGGGGGGCGAGGGCAAACGCGTTTTTGAGGTTAGCCCGGCGCTGCTCGCGATCGAGATTCGTTTGCGTTTGCGTATCCACCGTGCGCGCCAGCAGTTCGGCGACCGTGGTGCCGCCTCCGAGCCGCCCGGCCACCGCCCGCGCCAGCTCCCGGCCTTGATTGTAGCCGCGTTCGCGCTCCTTGCGCGGGTGCAGCGGGACGGGGACAAGCGCGGCCCCGCGCAAAAAATCCGCGGTATGCGGGTTGTCGCACATGAGCGCGGCCAAGTCCTCCAGCGCGAACAAGCCCTGCCGGTATTTGAGTTCGTGCACCAGCGCCCGGGCCGGTCCCTTGAACAACACCGCCGTGCGCCCCTCGCCAAACTCCGGTCGCAGGCCCTCGCAATGCACGCACAGCCGCTCGCCCGAGGCCTCGCCGAAAAACGGATGCCCGCAGCAGGGGCAGCAGGGCGGCTCCACCCGGGTGATAAGCGGCTCGCACGCCGCGCACACGTGACGCAGCGGGCTCGCCTCGACCTTGTCGCCGCAATGCAGGCACGAGGGCGGAAACAACACGTCGCGCAGCCCGCGGCCGAGCGCCCGCCAGCCTTGGTCTTGGGCCGAACCGTTGTTCATCGCGCCTTCCCGTCACCCCACGGCGCCGGGTAAAACACCTTCATCAGGAACAGCCCCTGCGGCGGGGCCGTCTCGACTTCGGCCGTGCGCTCGCGCGTCTCCAGCAGCGCCGCGATGCGCTCGGGGGTGAGCTTGCCCATGCCGGCATAGACCAGCGCGCCGACCAGACTGCGCACCATCTTGTATAGAAAGCCCTCCGCCTCGGCCTCGATTCGCAGGCGCGGGCCGCTCTCAATCAAGTCCAGCCGGGCCAGCGTGCGCACGGTGTTTTCCCGCTCTTCGCCGCCAAAGGCCGAGAAGGCCCGGAAATCGTGCCGCCCGCGCAATACTTCCGCGGCCGCGCGCATCGCCGCCACGTCGAGCGCCTTGGGCACCGACCAGGTGAACGCGTGCTCAAAGGGGTCGGCCCAGGCGCCGTGGATCAGATGATAATGGTAGATTTTCCCCACCGCCGAGTAGCGCGCGTGAAACTCGGCCGCCACCGGTTCGGCGCTTTGCACCTGAATCGAGGGCGGCAGCCCGCCGCGCA
>JAIXVY010000502.1 GCA_027482505.1 Opitutaceae bacterium
ACGGCCGAGAGAAACGATCCGGCGAAAAGACACGCCGTGAGCGAACGGATGCCCGAGCACGCGTCCTCCACGCCCACCTGGTTGGGTTTGCCGTCGGCCATGGGCGGGAGCACGAGCACGTTGCCCTGCTGCTCGATCGGCATGCCCAGAATGTCGAAGACGAAGAAAACCACCTTGGTCACCTTGCTGAGGAGGAAAAGGCTGAGGTTTTGCTCCACCACCGACACCATCGGAGCCGACACCAGCCACACGCAGACGGGGAAAACGAAGAGCGCGGCCAGCTTCACCCGCGCGTCGTCACGCCAGCTGGAGCCGTTGCGCACGGACGAGGCGTCCGGGGCGTTGATAAACAGAAGCGGGAGCAGCAGCGAGGCCGCGCCTAGGGTGATGGCGAGCGTGCCGGGAAACGACGGACCCGCGCCCGCGCGATAAAACGCGCCGAGCAAAAACAGCCCCGCCCCGCCCAGCATCGTGCCGTAGGCGAGCAGATTGAGCAGCAGAGCGACGCCGCGCCCCGCGCGCGGGCTGTCCGCCGCCACGCAGGCCGCCGCCGCCGCGCTGATGCGCGGCCAACGATCATGGATGACGAAGCCCACGAAGGCCGGCACCAGCCAGCCGAAGCCGTAGTCCTCCTTCGTGCTCCACCAGTGCGACTGGTCCCAGGAGACGAAGCCCCAGAACGCGAAGGCGACGAGCAAGGCCGCCGCGAAGGGCATCGGGACTGCGGCGGTGAATTTCTGCCAGGATTCCTTCATCGGTGTCGGGGAAATGCGGGGGTGAAAGCGGGAAGCGAACCCTATCTCAAGCCGGAGGGGCGAGTTTTTCCAGCGAGCGATCATGAAATCGCGACAGCAAACTCAACGCGATCGCCGCTCCCGCCAGCGCGCAGGCCATGTCGCTCTGGGTATCCCAGACGTAGCCCTGCGTGCCGAGAAAGGCGTCCGCGCCCTCACCCGTCGCAACGGCCACACCCCACTCGATCAGCTCGTAGAAAGCGCTGAACGCCAGCGCGACGCTACCGCACAAGAACCCCAGCCAGCCGCTCGCCGGACGCGCCCGCGCATCGCCCAGCGGCGAGGTGCGCAGCAGGATCTCGCGCGCCAGCATAGCGGGCACGAAGCCCTGCGCGAGGTGGCCCAGCTTGTCGTAATTATTGCGCGCGCCGCCGGTCAGTTCGCGAAACCACTCGCCCGCCGGCACCTCCGCATAGGTGTAGTGGCCGCCGACGAGCAGAATGATCGCATGCGCCCAGAGCAGCGCGAGCAGCAGGCGCGACAAGGCGAAGCGCCCGCGCAACGTCCATGCGAGGCCCAGTCCGACGAACACCGGCGCAACCTCCAGCCACCATGTGAAGCGGTCCTTCGGGCCCCACGCCGACCACGCCACGACCGGCGCGAGCAGCACGGAAAACACGGCCAGATCGCGGGTGGCGGGGCGCATGGGCGGCGGAGGGACGAAGCGCGACGGCTCAGGCCGCCGTGAACACGAGCGAGCAGTTGGTGCCGCCGAAGCCGAAGCTGTTGGCCAGCGCGGCGCGCACCGGCTTTTGCACCGCCGTGTTGGGGGTGACGTTCAGCCCGAGCGCGGCAATGGCCGGATCGAGGTCGGAGAGATTGATGGTCGGGGGAACAACGCCTTCCTGGATGGCCTTCACCGCGGCGAAGGCGCCCATCGCGCCGGCCGCGCCGAGGAGGTGGCCGGTCATCGACTTCACGCCGCTCACATGGAGCGAGGCCTTGTTTTCGGCGAACACGGACGCGATCGCCGCCGCCTCCTCGCCGTCGCCGCCGGGCGTGGACGTGGCGTGGGCGGAGACGTAGTCGACCGCGCCGGGCGCGAGGCCGGCGTCGGCCAGCGCGGCCTTCATCGCGCGCGCCGAGCCCTCGGCGCCGGGCGCGAGGGAGGAGAGGTGATAGGCGTCGGCCGAGGCGCCGTAGCCGGCGAGTTCGGCGTAGATCTTCGCGCCGCGGGCCAGGGCGTGCTCGCGCTCCTCGAGCACGAACACCACCGCGCCCTCGCTGAGCACGAAGCCGTCGCGGTTGGCATCATAGGGGCGCGAGGCCGCCTCGGGCGCGTCGTTGCGGGTCGACAGGGCCTTCATCTGGGCGAAGGCGCCGACCGCCAGCGGAGTCACCGTGCTCTCCGCGCCGCCCGCGACCATCACGTCGGCCTGGCCGCGTGCGATCATCGCAGCCGCCTCGCCGAGGGCGTGGCCGCTCGTGGCGCAGGCCGAGGCCACCGCGTAGTTGGGCCCCTGCAGGTTGAGCGCGAGGCTCACCTGGCCGGCCAGCAGGTTGGGCGCGATCTGGATGATGAAAAACGGCGAAATCTTGCGAAAACCGCCCGCCTTCCAGGTTTCCTGGGTCGCCTCGATCTCGGGCAGGCCGCCGAGGCCGACGCCCAGGTTCACGCCGAGACGGGTGGCGTCGAGTTTGTCGCGCAACGCGTCCAGACCCGAATCCGCGTAGGCCTCGATCGCGGCGGCCGAGCCGAGATGCGTGAAACGGCCGAACTTCTTCGCGTCCTTCGGAGTAAAGGCGCTAGCCAGAGCCTCGCCCGCCGCGCCGCGCGGCTTGAGCGGAGCGGACAGCGGCGCGGTGGGCTCGAAACCCTTCACCTCTCCGGCGATCTTGGCCGAGCAAAGCGTGGCGTCGAAACGCGTGATAGGACCTATGCCCGAACGACCGTTCTTCAGGCCCTCCCAATTGGCCGCGGCGGTGAGGCCGAGCGGAGTGACCGCGCCGAGACCGGTGACCACGACGCGACGACGCAAGGGAGCAGGCTGGTTGATCATAATGATAAACGATTGCGGGAGGTTTCGAGAGGTAACCGATAAACTTGGGGTGCCGTGCGCCTACCCTCAACGCCCGATTTTGACCTGCGTTATGGCCGTCCACCCACCCCGCCGCGTGCTTTGACAAGCCCGCCGCCCGCCTTTTGGCTCCTTCGTCTTTTTCCACGGCCCTCTGCTCCTCGCTCCCGACTCCACGCTCCCTGCTCCTCGCTCCACATGTCGCAGCTCCATCCTTACTGGCGCATGGAATACATCGAGGCCCCGCGGGCGCCCGCATCGAAACGCCCCTTCACCGAGTTGCCGGCCCAGGGGGATGATCGCGCCGCCCTCATCGTTCATCGCACGCCCTTGAGCTACCTCATGCTCAACCGCTTTCCCTACAACCCAGGGCATCTGCTCGCCATCCCCTTCCGCGAGGTGGGCGACCTCGCCGACCTCACGACCGCCGAGCAGGCAGACCTGATGGGCGCGTTGATATTCGGCGAAAAACTTCTGCGCGAGGTCATGAAACCCGACGCCTTCAACATCGGCTTCAACCTCGGCCGGCCCGCCGGCGGCAGCATCGACCACCTCCACGGCCACATCGTCCCGCGTTGGAGCGGCGACAACAACTTCATGCCCGTGCTCGGCCAGACCCGCATCCTGCCCCAGGCCCTGACCGAGACTTGGGAAAAACTCTCCGCCGCCGCCGCGCGCCTGTCCGCCGCCGCCTGACCGCACGCCTCGCATGGCCACGCAAACCCTCCATTTCCCGTCCGCCCGCCACCTCAGCCAGCTCTACGCCGGCCAGCCGGACAACCTCGCCCACGCCGAGCGCGCCCTCGGTCTCGACATCGTGTCGCGCGAGGACTGGATCCGCTTCGACGGCGAGCCCGCCGCCGTGGCCGCGGGCGAGGCGCTGTTCGGCCTGCTAAACGAGGCGCGCGGCCTCGGGCTGGCCATCCGCACGCCCGATTTTCAACGTTTCACCGAAGGCGTCGCGCGCGGCGAGACCGCCCAGCTCCGCGCGCTCTTCACCCAGCCGATCGTGGTCCAGACCCAGCGCAAGACCATCGTCCCCAAGACGCTCGGCCAAAAGCTCTATCTCCAGGCCATTCTCAAACACCCGCTCGTCTTCGGCATAGGCCCCGCCGGCACCGGCAAGACCTACCTGGCCATGGCCGCCGCCGTGCACGCCCTGCTGAAAAACCAGGTCGAACGCATCATCCTCACCCGCCCGGCGGTCGAGGCCGGCGAGGCCCTGGGCTTTTTGCCCGGCGATTTGGAGGAGAAAATCCTGCCCTACCTTCGTCCGCTCTACGACGCCATGGGCGACATGCTGGACAACGGCGACGTCGCCAAGCTCACCGAAAAAGGCATCATCGAGGTGGCTCCCCTCGCCTACATGCGCGGCCGCACCCTCAGCCGCAGCTTCATCATTCTCGACGAGGCTCAGAACACCACGCCCGAACAGATGATGATGTTTCTCACCCGCCTCGGCGAGGACTCGCGCATGGTCGTGACCGGCGACATCACCCAGATCGACCTCCCCCGCGCCAAGCAATCCGGCCTGCTTGAGGTGCAACGCATCCTGCGCGACATCCCCGGCATCGAGTTCCACCAATTCAGCGGCGCCGACGTGGTCCGCCACCCGCTCGTCCTCAAGATAATCGAGGCCTACGAGCGTTATCAAAACCCCATCGGGCCGGACGCCACCTGAACCGCGCCGCCCGCCACCAAGCTTGTCCTCCTTCGCACAGTTCCTCGCCCGTCTCCGCGCCGCCTACGCCGCGACCGCCTCGCAGCCCATCCCCGCGCGCCGCCGGCAGGCCGCCGCTCCCGGCAAGGGTCTGGCGGCCGCGCTCGACTCCTCCCGCATCGCGGCCGTGGCTCTGTTCATGGCCACCGTGGCGGCCATCGTTCTCGTCTCCTTCGTCGGCGTCACCAACCGCACCCTCTCCATCCTGCCCAATCAGGTCGCCTCCGTGCGCATCGTCGCCGCGGTGCCCTTCAGCTACGAGAGCAAGGTCAAGACCGAGGAGGCCCGCGTCCGCCTGGCGGAGCGCGTGCCGCCCGTCTACCGCGTCGATCCGGCCCCGCTCCGGCGCTTCGAACTGCATCTGAACGAGCTCGTCGCCTCGCTCGCCCCCTACCCGGGGCTGGATCCCGCGCAACGCGCGTCGTTCCTGGCGGAAAACACCGCGCTCTACAACGCCCGCGGGCCCTACCGGGCGTCGCCCGAGGACGTGGCCCTGTTCGCCGCGGCCGATGTCGCCTCCGCCAAGCTGGCCGACCTCGGGCTTGGCATCCTCCGCACCCTCCACTCCCAGGGGATCACCGCGCCCGACGATCTCGGCGGGGACAAAAACGCCGCCACGCTCAAACTGCTGCAAATCGTCCGCCCGGACGGCGCGGTGTCCGCCCGGCCCGTCGACACCATCGAGGACGCCCTCACCTACCTGCGCGTCACGCTCGCGGCCGAGGAGCCCGACCGCTCCCGGGCCGCCGCCTTGTATCGGATTTTCCGCGACGGCGTCAGGCCGAACCTCGTCTTCGACCGCGAGGCCTCCCGCGCCCGCGAGGCCGAGGCCGTCCGCGACGTCCGCCCCGTGCTGGTTTCCGTGGAGCGCGGCCAATCCCTGATCGAGCCCGACACGCGCGTGAGCCTGGAACAGTTCGAGATGCTGGAGGCCCATCGCCGGGCCCTCGCCGAAAACACCTCCCCGCTCGACGAGACCACCCGCCTCGCCGGCCGCATCCTGCTCGTGCTCGCGATGCTGGCCGCGTCGCTCATCTATATCCGGCTGGAGGATCCGGAAACACTTCAATCCAACTCCCGCCTCGCCCTGCTCGCCCTCGTGGTCGTGGTCAACCTGGCCCTCGTCCGCGGCACCTACTCCCTCGGCTCGCTCGACTACTTCCTGGAAAATTCCGCCGCGGCCTCGCTGCTGCCCTACATGGCGCCCGTCCTCATCGCGCCCATCATCGTCGCCCTCCTCATCGACGCCGGCTCCGCCATCTTCATGGCGCTTTTCCTCTCCATCTTCACCTCGGTGATCTGGGGCGGACGCCTCGACCTGCTCGTCCTCGAATTTCTCGCCACCCTCGTCGCCGTCCACGGCGTGAACCACACCCGCCGCCGCAACCGCATCCTGCGCGCCGCCCTCCACGCCGGCCTCACCCTCGCGGTCGGCGTCGTCTTGCTCGGCCTCGCCGAACGCCTGCCCCTTCCCGCCGTCCTCAAGCAGACCGCCGCCGGCCTCGCCGCCGCCCTGCTCTGCGGCGTGCTCGTCGTCGGCCTTCTCCCCTTCCTCGAAAACCTCTTCAAGCGCACCACCGACATCACCCTGCTCGAGCTCACCGACTACAATCATCCCCTGCTTCGCCTCATGCAGATGGAGGCGCCCGGAACCTACCACCACTCCCTCGTCGTCGCCCAACTCTCGGAAAACGCCGCCGCCGCCATCGGCGCCAATCCCCTGCTCGCCCGCGTCTGCGCCCTCTTTCACGACATCGGCAAGACCGCCAAGCCCCACTACTTCACCGAAAACCAGCACGACGGCGACAATCCCCACGACGACGCCAATCCCTCCCTCTCCGCCCTCGTCATCAAAGCCCACGTGAAAGACGGCGTCGACCTTGCCATCCGGCACAAGCTGCCCCGCCCCGTCATCGACGTCATCCAGCAGCACCACGGCACCACCCTGATCCGCTATTTCTACCAGCGCGCCCTCCAGGCCTTGCGGCGCAAACCCGACACCAACTCCCCGCTGCCGCCGCTCCTCGGCGTCTCCTCCGACCCCGCCGACTCCGATCGCTCCGCGCCGGCCCTTCCCGACCAGACCTACCGCTACGACGGCCCCCGCCCCCGCTTCAAGGAAAGCGCCATAATCCACCTTGCCGACGCCATCGAAGCCGCCGCCCGCAGCCTGCCCAAAGTCACCCCGCAGCACCTCGACGAAATCATCGACCAGATCGTCCGCGAACGCATGGCCGACGGGCAGCTCGACGAGAGTCCGCTGACCTTCGCCGAACTCACCAGGATCAAGACCAGCTTCCAACATACCCTGGTCAACATGCTCCACGGCCGCGTCGCCTATCCCGCCGCCAAGGCCTGATCCACGCCGCATGCGCGAACTCGCCATCGCCAACCGCCACCCGCGCCTGCGCCTCGACCGCCGCGCCCTCGCCCGGGCCGTCGCCCACCTCGACGCGCATTTTCGCTTCACCGCCGCCGACCTTACCACGCTCTCCCCCGCCGCCCGCCGCCGCGCCAAAACCCCGGGCGCCTGCGCCGCGCCCGCCGGCGAGCTTTCCGTGACCTTCCTCACCGACCCGGCGCTGGCCAAACTCCACGCCGACTACCTCGACGACCCCACCACCACCGACGTCATCACCTTCGAGGGCGACGAGAGCATCGGCCACGCCGGCGACGTCTGCGTCTCCGTCGACACCGCCCTCGCCTACGCGAAAAAACACGGCCTCCCCTTCGCCGAGGAACTCCTCCGCTACGTCATCCACGGCTGGCTCCACCTCGCCGGCTACGACGATCTTCAGCCGAAGAAAAAGCGCCGCATGCGCGCCGCCGAAGACCGCGCCCTGAAACTCCTCCTCGCCGCCGACCTCCTCCCTCTCTTTTCGCTCAAGCCCCCGCGACGCCGATCCACTAGTCAATCAATGATTGACAAAATGGATCGCCGCCCGGGGCGTCCCTCGCGGTAGCCCCGCATGTCTTCGCCCCTCCACCAGACCGAAGCTCACCTTCTCGCCCTCGCCCCGCACGCGGGAGATCACCTCGTCCTCACCTGCTTCTCCGCGGTCGACGGCCTTTTCTCCGCCCTTCTCCGACCGGTTCGTGTCGCCAGGCCCGACGCCGCCCCCGCGCCCGATCTCTTCGACCGCCTGGCCCTCGAGATGCGCCACGCCCGCGGCGCGCCCGGCGGCGGCCCGTGGTTCGTCCGCGAACACCGCATACTCGCGCGCCACGCCGGCATCGGCCGCGACTACGCCACC
>JAIXVY010000189.1 GCA_027482505.1 Opitutaceae bacterium
CTTCTTGTCGTCGAAGCGGGCGTTGCTCTGGTTGACCGCGGGCAGATCGAAGAGCTTCACGATCTCCTCGATCGGCATCTTCTCGCGGTCGCCGCCGGGATTCCAGCCGAGCAGCGTGATGAAGTTGACCACGGCCTCCGGCAGGTATCCGCGCTTTTGATACTCCTCGATCAGCGCGCCCTGGTCGCGCTTGGACATCTTGCCCGGGCCGTTCTGCTTCAGGATGAGGGGAATGTGGGCGAACACGGGCGGCTTCACGCCGAAGGCCTCGAACAGGGCGACGTGCTTGCTGGTGTTGGAGAGGTGGTCCTCGCCGCGGATCACGTGGGTGATCTTCATGGTGATGTCGTCGACCACGTTCACGAAGTGGAAGACGGGGTTGCCGTCGGAGCGGAAGATCACGAAGTCCTCGTCCTCGACGCGCTCCACGCGGCCGCGAATGGCGTCGTCGATGACCATGGGCGCGGTCTTCACCTTCTCGACCTCCTTCTTGCGATGCTCGTCGAACACGATGTGGCGGTCGCCGAGCAGCTTGAACCAGACGGCGCCGTCCTTCTCGTAGGTGCGGCCGGCGGCCTTCAGTTTCTCGAGGTATTGGCGGTAGACGTCCGCGCGCTCGCTTTGGCGATAGGGGCCGAATTCACCGCCGACCTGAGGACCCTCGTCCCAGTTGAGCCCGAGCCACTTGAGCGAGTCGTAGATGACATTCAGGAAGGCCTCGGAGTTGCGCTCCTTGTCCGTGTCCTCGATGCGCAGGATGAACGTGCCGCCAGTGTGGCGCGCGTAGAGCCAGTTGAAGAGCGCGGTGCGGGCGCTGCCGATGTGGAAAAACCCGGTGGGACTGGGGGCGAAACGAACGCGGACTTGGCTCATGGCGAAAGGGAAAACAGGCAGAATGCGCGCGGCGACCGCGCGCCGGCAAGCCCGGGCTGCGCGCGGGCCGCGGAGGGACCAAAGTCCCGCGGCGGCGGGACCTAAGCCCGGGACCTCCGGCCGTGGCGCGTCCGGGCCGCTTCGGGCTAGGATGGCGATATGCGAGCAAGCGGCCGCGGTCTTTCCGTCCCCAAACGCGGCTTCACCCTGATCGAAAGCGTGGTGTCGCTCGGCGTGTTCACCATCGTCTGCCTGGGCGTGCTCGCGGTCGTCATCCAGATCCGACGGCTGGCGGAAAACAACGTCTACCAAAACACCGCGCTCACCATGGCGCAGGGCTACATCGAGCAGCTCCGCAGCCTGCCCTTCGGCGAGTTGGTGAACGTATCGGTCGCAGGCACGGCCAACCTCAATCTGCTCAGCGCGAACGGGGCCGGCGTCCTTTTGACCGACGCCTCCGGGGGCACGCTCAACGACAACGAATGGACTCGCGAGGTCGTGACGCTGGACCGCGATCCGACCGGCCGCGACACCCAGCCGATGGTGTTCCGCTTTCGCGTGGATCTCGCCGACCTGCGCTCGCTGACATCCTCGGGGGCCAACGGAGTGGAGGTGACGCTCACCTACGAATACACCCCGCCCGACGGTCGCAACCGCCCCGTGCGCCGCACCCTGCGCACCGTGCGCTCCGTCGTGCCCTCCTACTGAGCCTCCGCCATGCTTTCACGCCGCCAGAAAACCCGTCGCCGCGCCGGCTTCACGCTGGTGGAGGCGCTCGTCGCCGCGACCATCACCGGAATCACCATGGCCCTGGTGCTGCCGTTCTTCGTCTTCAGCCTGCGCTCGATTTTTCACGGCGAGCAAAAACTGCTCATCAACGGCGACATTCGGAACCTGACCAACGCGATGATGGAGAACGCGCGCGAATCGAACTACTTCGTGCTCTACCAGGGTTTTCACCCGTTCTCGTATCTGCGCGACATGAACGGCGACGGACGCCGGGACGCCGCGGATCGCGCCGCGGGCGGCGAGGTCGTCATCGCGCGCGACGCCAACGGCGACGGGGCCTTCAACGAGCTGGACCGCCAGCTCGGCGGCGCGACCGGCAACTTCCTCGTCCTCGTCTACACCCGCAACAACGCCATTTTCGACAATCGCTTTTACGACAACATCGTCGGAAACGAGCCGACCAATTTCACCGAGGTGACGCGGATCGTCGCCTACTGGATCGCGCCCAACCGCAATCCGGCCGCCCGCGGCGAATCACCCGACCGCATCGCCCTGTATTCATTCGACACCGACCGTTTCCGCACCAGCCCCACCGCGACTTCCTGGACCACCAGCTGGGGCGCGACATTCCCCGTCGCGCTCGGGTCCTCCACGTCGCTGGAAAGCCTGTTGCCCGCGGCCACCGCCAACGCCGCGACCGCCGCTTACGCCGAAATACTCGTCAACGACCTCGACGGCCGCGCGTCCCGGTGGAGCCACTTCCTCAACTTCGGAAACAAAACCGCGGTCATGCAGAGCCGCGTGCTCCACGGCAACCGCGCCAAGCGCGTCACCAACACCTACAACTTCGCGATCACGCCCCGCGGCTGACGATCCGCGCCCCGCAACCCATGCCCGCCCTACGCCAGCTCCGCCGCCGCGGCTCCACCCTCGTGATGGTCGCCCTGATCGTCGTATGCGTGTCCCTCGTCTCCGGCATCCTGCTGCGCTTCGCGCTCGTGGAAGCGCGGCTGAATCGCGCCAACACCCTCCGCATCGAGGCGAAAAACGCGGCCGAGGCCGCCCTCGAATACGGCGCGGCCGAGCTCGCGGTCCGCTTCCAGAGCAATCGCAACTTCAACTCCACCACCCTCGTCAGCAACCCTATCTCCGCCCACACCAATCGGCTCGCCACCCTCTACGTCGCGGACACGGACCGGCCCACCTCGGTCGTCCCCTCCACCGTCCGACTCTACGTGAGCAACACCTCGACCGGCGTCACGCGCCGCATCGACGCGCGAGATCCCAACAACGCGTTCGACCCGCTGCGCGGCCAGACGGTCGGCAGCCGGTTCGTCCGCATCCTCTCCACCGCCACCGCGCGCGCCGCGGGCCAGCGCGACGCCGTGGCCTACGCCACCCAGGCCTTCGAGATCCGCGACTCCCAGCTCTTCAACTACGCCATTTTCTACAACCTGCGGATGGAGTTCCATCCCGCGCCGGCGATGGAGGTGTGGGGCCCGGTCCATACGAACGAAAATTTCTACCTCACCGCAGGCAACACGGTGGACTACTTCGACACCGTGACCACGGCCGGCCGCATGTTCGCGACGGGATTTTCCACCACCGGCCGTCCCACCGGGCGCTCCATTTCCTTCACCACCGGCGTGGACAACAACAGCGACGGCCGGCCCGACCTCGTGTCCATCTCCGGGCACACCTTTCCGGTCGCGGGAGGCGGCACGGTGACCACACACATCGACTCAGATCTGGCCTCCCGCGCCGCGGGGCAGACCTTCGCCGACCGCGCCTCCCAGCTGTGGCGCGGCAACGCGCAGGACGCCTCCCACGGGGTGGAACGCCAGAATCCGCCCGGCGTGCTCAACCCCAACGACGCCCGCAAACTCATCGAACCGCCCGATTCCTCCGGCACGGCCAACACATCGATCGAGTCGCAAAAGTTTTCCCGCCAGGCCGGCCTCTACATCCTCGTGGACCGCAACGGCACCGTGCCGCGCGTCACCCTTTTCTCCAACGCCACCGACGCCCTCGCCTTCAAGGCATCCTCCAACCGCGCCTCCTGGATCTCCTCCAACCCGGCCAAAGTCGTCGTGCCGCCGGCCGACATGATCGACACCGACCGCCGCATGCGCGACAACCGCGAGGAGAAGACCGTCAACATGGTCGACATCGATATGGGCAAAATGCGCGCCGCCTTGCGCGCCACCTCATCCACGCCGGCCGACCAGAAATTCCGCGTCAACGGCGGCGACTGGGACTACCAGGCGCGCTGGAACGGAGCCGTCTACGTGGAGGTGGAGAGCCCTGGCCAGGGCTTCACCACCACGAGCGACATCTCGGCGGCGTCGGGCGCCAACACCCGCAACATCCACGGCGCGGGACTCGGCACCGGCACGGCCACCGCCGTGCGCCTGATCAACGGTTCGCAACTCCCCACGCTCGCCCCCAACGCCAGCAACGCCAACCGAGACCGCGGCCTTAGCTTGGCCACCAACGCTCCCGTCTACATCGCCGGCCACTTCAACGCCAACGGCAACTTCGGCAGCGGCGGCAGCACCGACGGCTCCGAACGCGCGCCCGACCCCAACTACCAAAACGGCACCCCAACCAATTTCGACGACGACACCGAGGTGCCCGCGCTCGTGGCGGCCGACGCCATCAACGTGCTCTCCGCCAACTGGGTGAACGCCTCCGGCGTGCCGGTCGGCGACGGGCGCGAGAGCAATCTCAGCGCCAACGGACGCTCCGCGGTCAACACCGAGGTTTCCGCCGTCTTCATGGGCGGCATCGTCGAGACCCCGGCGAACGGCAACGGATACTCGGGCGGCGTGGAAAACTACCCGCGCTTCCACGAGGACTGGGACGGCGACACGCTGCGCTACCGCGGCTCCATCGTCGCGCTGTTCACCAGTGCCTTCGCGACCGGCGCCTGGGGCAAAAGCAACGTTTATGGCGCGCCGACGCGCAAATGGGGGTTCCACAACTTCCTCAAAAACGGCGAGTATCCGCCCTTCACCCCCACCCTGCGCACGTTTCGTCGCATCGACTACCGCGATATAAACAAGGCCGAGTTCGACGCCCTGCTCGCGGACACCGCGAGCGGCTTTCGCCTAATGGCGCCGGCCTCGCCCTGAGCCGAGCGCCAATCGGCGCGGGCGAGCCAAAAAAGAGGCGCGCCGTTCGGCGCGCCTCGAAATTCGACGGTTGGGCAAAAGCGGCTCAAGCCGCCGGGGCGGAGGGCTTGGGCGCGGCGGGAGGCACGAGGCCTCCGGTGCCCACGGCGTGGAAGGTCGCGTCCTGCGGCAGGATCGCGCGCTCGCAGAAGTCGCCGAACTTCTCGCCGGGCTGGCGCTCGAGCGCGTAGCGCTTGATCACCGGGGCGAGCAGTTTCACCGCGTCGTCGATCGTGATGCTCGGGGCGACGAGACGATTGAGGCGGGTGCCCTGGTAGGCGGCGCCGAGGTAGAGGGCGTATTTGTTGGGCGCCTTGCCGACGAAGCCGATCTCCGCGAGGTAGGGACGGGCGCAGCCGTTGGGGCAGCCGGTGATGCGCAGGCTGATCGCGTCGTGACGCAGGCCGCACTCGTCGAGCACGGTCTCGAACTTCGCCACGATGTCGGGCAGCGCGCGCTCGCTCTCGGCGAGGGCCAGGCCGCAGGTGGGCAGCGCGACGCAGGAGAGCGCGTTGAGGCGGAGGCCGGAGCGCTCGTTTTCCTTCTCGAGACCGTATTTTGCGAGGATTGCGTCGACCTTGGCCTTCAGCTCGGGCGTGACGCCGGAGATGGTGAGGTTTTGCGAGGGAGTCAGGCGGAAGTCGCCGCGCGTGCCCTCGAGGAGCTGGGCGATCTCGCGCAGCGCGGTCTTCATCATCCAGCCCTCGCGGTCGATGATGCGGCCCGAGAGGATGTGCAGACCGTAGAACCAGGTGCCGTCGGCGTTTTGGTGCCAGCCATGCTGGTCCTGGATGGTGGTGAACTTGCCCGCGCGCGGCGCGCCAAAAGTCACGCCGCTGCGCTTCTCGACCTCGGCCTTGAACCACTCGATGCCGCGGTCGGCGATGGTGTATTTGAGGCGGGCGTGCTTGCGGTTGGTGCGGTCGCCGTGGTCGCGCTGGGTGGTGATGACGGCATGGCCGACGGCGTTGACCTGGTCGCGGGTGATGAAGCCGAGCGTGTCGGCGATGCGCGGGAATGTTTCCTCGTTGCCGTGGCTCATGCCGAGGCCGCCGCCGACGGTGACGTCGTAGCCGGCGAGCTGGCCGTTCTCGATCACGGCGATGAAGCCGAGGTCCTGCGAGTAGACGTCGACATCGTTGGAGGGCGGGACGGCGAAGCCGGTCTTGAATTTGCGCGGCAGGTAGGTGTCGCCATACATCGGCTCCTGCTCGGGCTCGCCGCCCGCGACGAGCTCCTCGTCGAGGAAGATCTCGTGGTAGGCGCGGCTCTTGGGGAGCGCGTAGTCGGACCAGCCCTTGGCGTCCTGATAGACGAGTTCCTGAACGGGCGACTGCTCGGGATTGACCGGAGCCATCACGTTGCGGTTCACGTCGCCGCAGGCCGCGATGGCGTCGAGCAGGATGCTATGCAGCCGCTGCACCAGAGGCTTCATCTGGCCCTTGAGCACGCCGTGAAACTGGAAGGTCTGGCGGGTGGTGAGGCGGAGCGAGGGGAACTGGTATTGCGAGGCGAGCTCGTCGAGGACGAGCCACTGCTTCGGGGTGGCCTTGCCGCCGGGCAGACGCACGCGGAGCATGAACATCCAGGCCTTGTCCTTGCCCGCCTTCTTCAGGGCGATGCGCTGGTCGCGGTCGTCCTGGATGTAGGTGCCGTGAAACTTGATCAGCTGCTCGGAGTCCGCGCTGACATTCGGCGTGGAGGCGTCGGCAAACTCCGCCTTGAGATTGCCACGCAGGTGACGCGAGGCGGACTTGATGCCCTCGTTGGCGACGAGGGGCTTGGGAGCGGAGGACTCGGAGATCATGACGTCGATAAAAAGGATGAACTTGGTAAGTTCGGCGCTTCCGCGCGAGGGGCAAATTATATTCGCGATAACTTTAGTAATCTACCCAAGATAAATGCAGCTTATTCACCCAAGTCACTACTGCTCATGATTAAACCCGCTTCGTGAGGGTGGCCGCGGCCTCAGGCGTGAGCAGTCCCATCAATTCCGAGCCGACGGCGTCGGCGAGCAGGCGGCCCGCGCGCGTGAGGCGAACGGCCTCGCCGGAGCGCTCGGCCAGGCCGCCTTCGACGCAGCGGTCGAGCGCGGCATCCACCTCGGCCCAGCCGGCCACGCCCGCGAACCGGGCGCGCAGCGCGGCGAGGTCCACGCCTGAATTGAGACGCAGGCCGAAGACGACGGCGTCCTCGGCGAGCAGGGCCGGCGTGAGGGCCGTGCGGTCCTCCGTCATGCGTTCGCCCCGGCCCACGGCCTCGCCCCATTTTTCCAGATCGGAAGCGTTGGCACCGCGCCAGCCGTCGTGCTGGCCGGCGGCCGAGGGACCGGCGCCGATCCACTCGTGCATGCGCCAGGTATTCAAGTTATGGTTACACTCGTGCCCCGGGCGGGCGAAGTTCGAGACCTCGTATTGGGCGTAGCCGGCGGCGGTCAGCTCGTCCCAGGCGCGCGAGTAGAGCCGGGCCTCGTGGTCGGGATCGAGTTTAACCCGGCCCTGCGAGAGCTTCACCCAGAGTTTCGTGTCCTCCTCGAAGGTGAGGCAATAGGTGGAGAGATGATCCGGCGCGAGCGAGGTCGCGGTGCGCAGATCCTCCACCAGCGCCGCCTCGTCCTGCCCGGGCAGGGCGAACATCAGGTCGAGATTCACGCTCGCGAACCCGGCCGCGCGCACCCGGTCGTAGGCGCGCATGACCTGTTCGCGCGTGTGTTGGCGGCCAAGCGCGTCCAGCAGGGCCGGCGAAAAACTCTGCACGCCCATCGACACGCGGGTGACGCCGAGGGATTTCAAGGCGGCCAGTCGCGCCTCGGTGACGGAGGCGGGCGCGAGTTCGACCGTCCATTCGGAAGGTTTTCCGCCGCAGGCCTCGAGCACGATGCCGCCCAAGGCGAGCAAGTCGTCGGGCGCCAGCAGCCCGGGCGTGCCCCCGCCCCAGAAAACCGTCTCCACCGCCCGGCGCCGGCGCACAAGTGCTAGCTCGCGGCGCACGTTCTCGAGGTAGCCCGTCACACCTTCCCGGGTGGGCGTGGTTTGGTAGAAGGCGCAGAAATCACAGGTGCTGGCGCAGAAAGGGACATGGACGTAGAGCCCGA